>NZ_JBEXSZ010000156.1:0-19344 GCF_040613865.1 Streptomyces sp. NPDC006197
GTCGACGTGGGACTCGGCCGCGAAGTGCACGATCTCCTCGTGTCCGGGCACGATCCGGTCGACGAGCGCCGCGTCGGCGACGCTGCCGTGGCCCTCCAGTTCGTGGTCAGTTTCTGAGCGGGAGCAGGCGGGACGGTGTCCTCCTCGTCAGGAGGAGGGGGTTCAGGTACTCCTCGCCCCTGAGGAGGCCCCAGTGGAGGCAGGACACGGGGCAGTGGGGGCTCTGCGCGACCCGGGCGATCGGGGTGCCCGGTGACACCCGGGTCCCGGGCGGCACCAGTGGGGTCACCGGGCTGAAGGTCGTGCGCAGCGGGGGAGCGCCCGTGCCCGGGAGGGTGAGGGTGACGACGCCGCGGCCGCCCACCGGGCCCGCGAAGGTGACCGTGCCCGCGGCCGGGGCGAGCACCGGGGCGTCCGGGGGTGCGGCGAGGTCGACGCCGCGGTGGCCGGCGGCGTACGGGCCGGCCGGGGGCTGCCAGCCGCGGAGGATCTCCGGCGGGGGCGGGCCCACCGGCCACAGGAGGGACAGGGCGAGGAACACGGTCGTCAGATGCATGGGGGAAGGCTCCCCCGGCCGCCGGGGGCCCGGGGGGCACGGCCGGTATCTGTGGATCGTTCGCCCGTTGTGGACAGCGCCGTCACCCAGTGCTCCCGGGGTCCCGTACACTTCCTATGGCGACTCGGGTCACCGGGTCGACTTCGCACGCCCCGCCACTTGTCCTCGCGGCGGGTGGCAGCGCCTTTCGGTCCTTCGTGGCACGGCGCGCCGGGGCGTCAGGAACACAACCGAGAAACTCAAGGAGATACGGCCATGGCCGTCGTCACGATGCGGGAGCTGCTGGAGAGCGGCGTCCACTTCGGTCACCAGACCCGTCGCTGGAACCCGAAGATGAAGCGCTTCATCTTCACCGAGCGCAACGGCATCTACATCATCGACCTGCTCCAGTCGCTGTCGTACATCGACCGCGCCTACGAGTTCGTCAAGGAGACCGTCGCGCACGGCGGCTCCATCATGTTCGTCGGTACGAAGAAGCAGGCCCAGGAGGCCATCGCCGAGCAGGCGACGCGTGTCGGCATGCCGTACGTCAACCAGCGTTGGCTCGGTGGCATGCTCACCAACTTCTCCACCGTCTACAAGCGTCTGCAGCGCCTCAAGGAGCTCGAGCAGATCGACTTCGAGGACGTCGCCGCCTCGGGTCTCACCAAGAAGGAGCTCCTGGTCCTCTCCCGCGAGAAGGCCAAGCTGGAGAAGACCCTTGGTGGTATCCGCGAGATGCAGAAGGTGCCGAGCGCCGTCTGGATCGTCGACACCAAGAAGGAGCACATCGCCGTCGGTGAGGCGCGCAAGCTCCACATCCCGGTCGTCGCGATCCTCGACACCAACTGCGACCCCGACGAGGTCGACTACAAGATCCCGGGCAACGACGACGCGATCCGCTCCGTCACCCTGCTCACCCGCGTGATCGCCGACGCCGTCGCCGAGGGCCTCATCGCCCGCTCCGGTGCCGCGACCGGTGACTCGAAGCCGGGCGAGAAGGCCCAGGGCGAGCCGCTCGCCGAGTGGGAGCGCGACCTGCTCGAGGGTGAGAAGAAGGCCGACGAGGCTGCCGAGGCCCCCGCTGCCGAGGCCGCTCCGGCCGAGGCCGCTGCCGAGGTCGCCGAGGCTCCGGCCGCGGACGCCGAGCAGGCCTGACCCTTCAGGACCTTCGGGTGACGACGGCGGGGGCCCACGAAGCCCCCGCCGTCCACCCGTGGACCCGCCCGATCTTTCAGACTTCGAGAGAGAAACAGACTCATGGCGAACTACACCGCCGCTGACGTCAAGAAGCTCCGCGAGCTCACCGGCGCCGGCATGATGGACTGCAAGAAGGCCCTGGACGAGGCCGACGGCGACGTCGACAAGGCCGTCGAGGCGCTCCGTATCAAGGGTCAGAAGGGCGTCGCCAAGCGCGAGGGCCGCTCTGCCGAGAACGGCGCCGTGGTCTCCCTCATCGCCGACGACAACACCTCCGGCGTCCTCGTCGAGCTGAAGTGCGAGACGGACTTCGTCGCCAAGGGTGACAAGTTCCAGGCCGTCGCCGCCGAGCTGGCCAAGCACGTCGCCGCCACCGCCCCGGCCGACCTGGAGGCCCTGCTCGCCTCCGAGATCGAGGCCGGCAAGACCGTGCAGGCGTACGTCGACGAGGCCAACGCCAACCTCGGCGAGAAGATCGTCCTGGACCGCTTCGCGCAGTACGCCGACGGCTTCGTCTACGCGTACATGCACCGCACGATGCCGGACCTCCCGCCGCAGATCGGTGTCCTCGTCGAGTTCGACAAGGCCGACGCCGACGTCGCCAAGGGTGTCGCCCAGCACATCGCCGCCTTCGCGCCGAAGTACCTCACCAAGGAAGACATTCCGGCCGAGGTCGTCGAGTCCGAGCGTCGCATCGCCGAGGAGACCACCCGCGCCGAGGGCAAGCCCGAGGCCGCGATCGCCAAGATCGTCGAGGGTCGCGTGAACGGCTTCTACAAGGACGCGACGCTGCTCGGCCAGCCGTACGCCCTTGACAACAAGAAGTCCGTCCAGAAGATCCTGGACGAGGCCGGTGTCACCCTGAAGCGCTTCACCCGCATCAAGGTCGGCATCTGAGTCCGTCCGCGAACGCGACGGACACCGGACCCCGGTAGGGTCTGAGGCAGTCGTCCGCGCACGCGCAGGACGACCGCAGATCTGACGAGGAGGCCATTGCCGTACGGGATACCGTGAGGACCCAAGGCAATGGCCTCCTTCGTATGTGCACGAGGAGATCTCCATGAACCAGGGCGCCGTACAGGGCGACGACACCAACGGCAAAAAGGCCGGCCGCTACATGCTGAAGCTGTCCGGGGAGGCCTTCTCCGGCGGCACCGGTCTCGGGGTCGACCCGGACGTCGTGCACGCCATCGCGCGTGAGATCGCGGCCGTCGTCCGCGACGGCGCGGAGATCGCGATCGTGATCGGCGGCGGCAACTTCTTCCGTGGCGCCGAGCTCCAGCAGCGCGGCATGGACCGGGCCCGCTCCGACTACATGGGCATGCTCGGCACGGTGATGAACTGCCTCGCCCTCCAGGACTTCCTGGAGAAGGAGGGCATCGACTCCCGCGTCCAGACCGCCATCACCATGGGCCAGGTCGCCGAGCCGTACATCCCGCTGCGCGCCGTCCGCCACCTGGAGAAGGGCCGCGTGGTCATCTTCGGTGCGGGCATGGGCATGCCGTACTTCTCCACGGACACCACCGCCGCCCAGCGCGCCCTGGAGATCGACGCCGAGGCCCTCCTCATGGGCAAGAACGGCGTGGACGGCGTCTACGACTCCGACCCGAAGGCCAACCCCGACGCGGTCAAGTTCGACGCCCTCGAGTACGGCGAGGTGCTCTCCCGCGACCTCAAGGTCGCCGACGCCACCGCCATCACCCTGTGCCGGGACAACAACCTCCCGATCCTCGTCTTCGAACTGCTCGCCGAGGGCAATATCGCTCGCGCGGTGAAGGGTGAGAAGATCGGCACGCTCGTGAGCGACCAGGGCACCCGGGCCTGACCCGAACCGGGGAACCGCCCCGCAAGGGGATGGACAGAGCCCTGCCGGTCGTACACCGTGCAGGACACAACGCGACGACACGCAGGAGCAAGTGGTGATCGAAGAGACCCTCCTCGAGGCCGAGGAGAAGATGGAGAAGGCCGTCGTGGTCGCCAAGGAGGACTTCGCCGCGATCCGCACCGGCCGTGCGCACCCGGCGATGTTCAACAAGATCGTGGCCGAGTACTACGGTGCCATCACCCCCATCAACCAGCTGGCGTCCTTCTCCGTCCCGGAGCCGCGCATGGCCGTGGTGACGCCGTTCGACAAGAGCGCCCTGCGCAACATCGAGCAGGCGATCCGGGACTCGGACCTCGGGGTCAACCCGAGCAACGACGGCAACATCATCCGGGTGGTGTTCCCCGAGCTGACCGAGGAGCGCCGCCGGGAGTACATCAAGGTCGCCAAGGGCAAGGCCGAGGACTCGAAGATCTCGATCCGCTCGGTGCGCCGCAAGGCCAAGGAGACCATCGACAAGTTCGTCAAGGACGGCGAGGTCGGCGAGGACGAGGGCCGCCGTGCCGAGAAGGAGCTCGACGACACCACCGCGAAGTACGTCGCGCAGGTGGACGAGCTGCTCAAGCACAAGGAAGCCGAGCTGCTCGAGGTCTGATGAACGACTCTTCCTGGGGGGCCCCGGCCGGTTCCGGCCGTGGGGGACCCGACCAGGGGCCTGCCCCGGCGGGTCCCGCATACGATCGGCATCAGGCGGCGCAGACTCGGCCCATGCCCATCGTGCCCGACGTTCCCGCCGGCGGATTCCAGGACGGTCACGGCCGGGGGGCCGCTCACCCGAGCGGCCCCCTGTTCCGTGACGAGACGCCGCACGAGCACCCGCAGGAGCCCATGTCCAGCCCCACCCCGCCTCCGCCGCCGGCGCCACGGCAGAAGAAGAGCGCGGGCCGCGACCTGGGCGCGGCCATAGGGGTCGGGGTCGGTCTCGGTGCCGTCATCATCGCGTCGCTGTTCATCTGGAAGCCGGCGTTCGTCGGAGTGATAGCGGTCGCCGTGGTCGTCGGCCTGTGGGAGCTCACCTCCCGCCTCCAGGAGCGCAAGGCGATCAAGGCTCCGCTGGTCCCGCTTGCGGTCGGCGGCGCGGCGATGGTCGTCGCCGGCTACGTCCGGGGCCCCGAGGGCGCCTGGGTGGCGATGGCCCTGACGGCGCTGGCGGTGCTCGTCTGGCGGATGACGGAGCCGCCGGAGGGCTATCTGAAGGACGTCACGGCGGGGGTGTTCGCCGCGTTCTACGTGCCGTTCCTGGCGACCTTCGTGGCGTTGCTGCTGACCGCGGACGACGGGCCGCAGCGGGTGCTGACCTTCCTGATCCTGACCGTGGTCAGCGACACCGGGGCGTACGCGGTCGGCTGGCGCTTCGGCAAGCACAAGCTGGCCCCGCGGATCAGTCCCGGCAAGACCCGGGAGGGTCTGGTCGGTGCGGTGGCGTTCGCGATGGCGGCGGGCGCGCTGTGCATGGAGTTCATGATCGACGAGGGTGCCTGGTGGCAGGGTCTGATCCTCGGCCTGGCGGTGGCGGCGAGCGCGACGCTCGGCGACCTCGGCGAGTCCATGATCAAGCGTGACCTGGGCATCAAGGACATGGGCACGCTGCTGCCGGGGCACGGCGGCATCATGGACCGGCTGGACTCGCTGCTGCCGACGGCGCCGGTGGTGTGGCTGCTGCTGGCACTGTTCGTGGGCAGCGGCTGAGCGGAGCTTCCGTCGGGTTCGCGGAAGGGCCCCCGGTCCGCACGTCAGGTGCGGACCGGGGGCCCTTCGCATGCCGTGAGGGCACGGCGTCCCCCAGGTCAGCCGCGGTCCGGGTCGATCCCTGCCGCGATTGCCTGTACGCGGGCGATCTGGAGCTTCGCCGCGTACTTCGCGTTGTCGGGCGAGGTGTCGCTCGCCATGACGTAGGCCACGACGGAGCCGACGCGCATGACGACGTCGATGCTGTTGTCGTGCTGGAACGCCTCGGTCTCCTCGGCGCCGGTGTTCATCTTCAGCGACTTCACCGGGTGCTCGTCCGCCTCGCCGGGCTTCCGCTTCTGCTCCGCGAGAGCCTTCATCTCCGTGGCGGCCTCGTCCTTGCCGGCGAAGGCGAGGAGGGTGAACTCGACACGCGCGCCGTCCGGGTTGCGTGACTCCATGTCCTTGTGCCCGGCCACCTCGATCCCGGCGGTGCACGGCGACCTCGTCAGCTCGGCGCAGCCCCTGAGGGCGTCGGCGTCCTGGATCACGATGGTCTCGCCGCTGGACATGGTCTCGATGCTGCCGTCGCTCGGGAGCGCGGCGTACATGTCGGTCGCGTTGATCGACACCGGGGGGAAGTTCGGTGTGATGCCCTGGTGGTCGGTGGGAGCAGGCGACCCGCCGCCTCCCTGGCCTTTCTCGGCGGGCGAGTCCGCCGTCGCCCTGCCCGTCGGCGCGCCTCCCGCCGTCGTGCTCCCGTCCTCGCACGCCGTCAGCGCGAGCGCCAGCACCGCCGCGACGGCGGCCCCCCGTACAACAGCCTTCATCCGGAGTCCTCCGATGACCTGATCATGATCCATTGGCGTGGACACTCAACATCATCGGGTGGGTGATCGGCCAATCGTGCGATCGGCCGATTCCTGGGGCGCGGCCTTGCCGGAATTCGTCTGCGACACTGGTAGGACCATGCCCAAGCCCGGAGAACTCACTTTCGTCGCCCCCCGCGGAGCCAAGAAGCCGCCGCGGCACCTGGCCGACCTCTCGCCCGCCGAGCGGAAGGAGGCCGTCGCCGCGATCGGCGAGAAGCCCTTCCGCGCCAAGCAGCTGTCCACGCACTACTTCGCGCGGTACGCGCACGACCCCGCCGAGTGGACCGACATTCCGGCCGCCTCGCGGGAGAAGCTGGCCGGGGAGCTGCTGCCCGACCTGATGTCCGTGGTGCGCCACATCTCGTGCGACGACGACACCACCCGCAAGACCCTGTGGCGGCTGCACGACGGCACGCTCGTGGAGTCGGTGCTCATGCGCTACCCGGACCGGGTGACCATGTGCATCTCCTCACAGGCCGGCTGCGGCATGAACTGCCCGTTCTGCGCGACCGGGCAGGCGGGGCTCGACCGGAACCTGTCGACCGCCGAGATCGTGCACCAGATCGTGGACGGGATGCGGTCCCTGCGGGACGGGGAGGTGCCCGGGGGACCGGCGCGGCTCTCCAACATCGTGTTCATGGGCATGGGCGAGCCGCTCGCCAACTACAAGCGGGTCGTCGGAGCCATCCGGCGGCTCACGGACCCCGAGCCGGACGGGCTCGGGCTCTCGCAGCGCGGCATCACCGTCTCCACCGTCGGTCTCGTGCCCGCGATGCTGCGCTTCGCCGACGAGGGCTTCAAGTGCCGGCTCGCGGTGTCGCTGCACGCCCCGGACGACGAGCTGCGCGACACCCTGGTGCCGGTCAACACGCGCTGGAAGGTCCGCGAGGTCCTCGACGCGGCCTGGGAGTACGCGGAGAAGTCCGGGCGCCGGATCTCCATCGAGTACGCCCTCATCCGGGACATCAACGACCAGGCCTGGCGCGGTGACCTGCTGGGCCGGCTGCTCAAGGGCAAGCGGGTGCACGTCAACCTGATCCCGCTGAACCCGACGCCCGGTTCGAAGTGGACGGCGTCCCGCCCGGAGGACGAGAAGGCCTTCGTCGAGGCGATCGCCCGCCACGGCGTGCCGGTGACCGTGCGGGACACCCGGGGGCAGGAGATCGACGGTGCCTGTGGACAGCTCGCGGCCGCCGAGCGCTGACCTTGTAGTCTGAGCTCGAACACATCTCCATATTCCGACAGGGGAGCGCCACAGCGCTGAGAGTGCGGTCACCGTAGGACCGCAGACCCTCTGAACCTCGCCCAGGTCATTCTGGGTAGGAAGTTCGGTCGTAACTCAAGCTGTTGCGCCCTGCCCACCTTCGGGTGGGCGGGGCCGCGTCTCTTCCTGGTCACACCCAGGAGGAATCTCAGTGAGCATCAAGAAGGCCGCTGCCGTCGCGATCGTCGCGGCGCTCGGCGTCACCAGCCTGGCCGCGTGCGGCACCGACGACGTCCGGGGGGCGGCCGGCAAGACCGGCGCGCCCGCGCCCAAGACCGTCACCCTCGTGAGCCACGACTCCTTCAACGCCTCCAAGGAGGTGCTGGCGGACTTCACCAAGCAGACCGGCTTCACCGTCAAGGTGCTGAAGAGCGGCGACGCCGGCGAGGCCGTCAACAAGGAGATCCTGACCAAGGGCTCCCCGCAGGGCGACGTCTTCTTCGGCGTCGACAACACGCTGCTGTCCCGCGCCCTCGACAACGGGATCTTCGTTCCGTACGAGGCGAAGGGCCTGGGCCGGGTCCCGGCCGCGTACCAGCTCGACAAGGAGCACCGGGTCACCCCGATCGACTCCGGCGACATCTGCGTCAACTACGACAAGAAGTACTTCGCGGACAGGAAGCTGGCGCCGCCGGTCACCTTCGACGACCTCGCGAAGCCGGCGTACAAGGACCTGCTGGTGGTGGAGAACCCCGAGCGGTCCTCCCCGGGCCTCGGTTTCCTCCTCGGCACGGCCGCGAAGTACGGCGACGAGGGCTGGCAGGACTACTGGAAGAAGCTCAAGGCCAACGGCGTGAAGACCGTCGACAGCTGGGAGCTCGCCTACAACCAGGAGTTCTCCGGCTCGGCCGGCGGCAAGCAGGCCAAGGGCGACCGGCCGCTGGTCGTGTCGTACGCCTCCAGCCCGCCGGTCGAGGTGCTGTACGGCGAGCCGCAGCCGAAGGTGGCGCCCACCGGCGTCTCCACCGGCACCTGCTTCCGGCAGACCGAGTTCGCGGGCCTGCTGAACGGCGCGAAGAACCCCGAGGGCGGCAAGGCGCTGATCGACTTCCTGATCTCCAAGGAGTTCCAGGAGGACATGCCGCTCCAGATGTTCGTCAACCCGGTGGCGAAGGACGCGGCCCTGCCGGAGCTGTTCACCAAGCACGGCGTGGTGATCGAGAAGCCGGAGACCATGGCGCCCGAGAAGATCGCCGAGAAGCGTGACCCGTGGATCCGGCAGTGGTCGTCGCTCGTCCTGAAGTAGCGCGTCCCGGAGTGAGGCGCGACCTCCGGGGGAACGCGACGCGGCTGGGGCTCATGGCCCTGCCCGTCGCGTTCTTCGGGGTCTTCTTCGCCTGGCCCGTCGTGTCCATCGTGGACCGGGGGCTCCGCCCCGACGGCGCCTGGCGGTTCGGCCGGATCGGCGAGACGCTGAGCCGGCCGGACATCCTCGACGTGCTCGGCTTCACCGTCTGGCAGGCGCTCGCCTCCACCGGCCTCACCCTCCTGGTGGCGCTGCCCGGGGCGTACGTCTTCGCCCGCTTCGACTTCCCCGGCAAGAGCGTGCTGCGGGCCGTCGTCACGGTGCCGTTCGTGCTGCCGACCGTCCTCGTCGGCACGGCGTTCCTGGCGCTCGTCGGCCGGGGCGGGCTCACCGACGAGCTGTGGGGGCTGCGGCTCGACACCAGCGTGTGGGCGATCCTCCTCGCGCACGTCTTCTTCAACTACGCGGTCGTCGTCCGGACCGTCGGCGGCCTCTGGTCGCAGCTCGACCCGCGCCAGGAGGAGGCCGCCCGGGTCCTCGGCGCCTCGCGCTGGACGGCCTGGCGGACGGTGACGCTGCCCGCGCTCGTGCCGGCGGTGGCGGCGGCCGCCCTGATGGTCTTCCTCTTCACCTTCACCTCCTTCGGCGTCGTGCAGATCCTCGGCGGGGACGCGTACTCCACCCTTGAGGCCGAGATCTACCGGCAGACCGCCCGGCTGCTCGACCTGCCGACGGCGGCCGTGCTCACGCTCGTCCAGTTCGTGGCGGTCGGCGCGATCCTGGGCGTGCACGCCTGGACGGTACGGCGGCGGGAGACCGCCCTGCGGCTCGTGGCACCCGAGCGGACCGCGCGCCGGCCGCGCGGCGCCGGACAGTGGGCGCTGCTCGCGGGCGTGCTGCTCTCCGTGGCGCTGCTGATCCTGCTGCCGCTCGGTGTGCTCGTGGAACGTTCCTTCGCCGGGCCGCACGGGTACGGGCTCGGCTACTACCGGGCGCTCGGCTCGCTCGACGAGTCCGGGACCTTCCTCGTCCCGCCGCTGGAGGCGATCGGGAACTCGCTGCGGTACGCGGTGGCCGCCACCGCCATCGCGGTGCTGGTCGGCGGGCTCGCGGCGGCGGCCCTGACCAGGCGGGCCGGCCGGCTCGTGCGGGGCTTCGACGCGCTGCTGATGCTGCCGCTCGGGGTCTCCGCCGTCACCGTCGGCTTCGGCTTCCTCATCACCCTCGACGAACCGCCGCTCGACCTGCGGGCCAGCTGGATCCTCGTACCGCTCGCCCAGGCCCTGGTCGGCGTCCCCTTCGTCGTACGGACGATGCTGCCGGTCCTGCGCGCGGTGGACGAGCGGCTGCGGGAGGCGGCGGCCGTGCTCGGCGCCTCGCCCTGGCGGGCCTGGCGGGAGGTGGACCTGCCGCTGGTGCGGCGGGCACTGCTCATCGCGGCCGGGTTCGCGTTCGCGGTGTCGCTCGGCGAGTTCGGGGCGACCGTGTTCATCGCCCGGCCCGACAGCCCCACGCTCCCGGTGGCGGTGGCCCGGCTGCTCGGCCGGCCCGGCGAACTCAACTACGGCCAGGCGATGGCCCTCTCGACGATTCTGATGGTGGTGTGCGCGGTGTCCCTGCTGCTGCTCGAACGGCTCCGCACCGACCGGACCTCCGGGGAGTTCTGATGCTGTCGATCGAGGACGCGACCGTACGGTTCGGGGAGCGGGCCGTGCTCGACGCCGTGGACCTGGACGTCGCCGAGCACGAGATCGTGTGCGTGCTCGGCCCGAGCGGCAGCGGCAAGTCCACGCTGCTGCGGGCCGTCGCCGGGCTCCAGTCGCTCGACGGCGGCCGGGTGCTGCTCGGCGGCGCCGACCAGGCCGGGGTGCCGGTGCACCGGCGGGGCGTCGGCCTGATGTTCCAGGACCACCAGCTCTTCCCGCAGCGGGACGTCGGCGGCAACGTCTCCTTCGGCCTTCGCATGCGGGGTGCCGGGAAGGCCGAACAGGCGGAGCGGGTGCGGGAGCTGCTCGACCTCGTCGGCCTCCCCGGCGCCGAGCGGCGGTCCGTCGCCGCGCTGTCCGGCGGCGAGCAGCAGCGGGTGGCGCTCGCCCGCGCGCTCGCGCCCCGGCCCCGGCTCCTGATGCTCGACGAACCGCTCGGCCAGCTCGACCGGGGCCTGCGGGAGCGGCTCGTGGTGGAGCTGCGGCAGCTCTTCGGGCGGCTCGGGACGACGGTCCTCGCCGTCACCCACGACCAGGGCGAGGCCTTCGCGCTCGCCGACCGGCTCGTGGTCATGCGGGACGGGCGGATCGCCCAGTCGGGTGCGCCGGCCGACGTGTGGCGGCGGCCCGCGTCGGAGTTCGTGGCGCGGTTCCTGGGCTTCGACAACGTGGTGGCGGCACGGGTGACCGGCACGGTCGCGCAGACGGTGTGGGGGAAGGTCCCGGTCCCGGACGGCTCGCCGGAGGGGGAGCGGCGACTCCTCGTCCGCCCGGGCGGGGTGCGGCTCGTGGGGGACGGTTCCGCCTGGACGGTGGAGTCCCGGACCTTCCGGGGCAGCCAGGTCGTCGTACGGCTCCGCCCGGCCGAGGGGCCCGCGCTGGAGGCCGAGCTTCCGCTCCGGGAGGCGCCGGAGGAGGGTGCGGGGGTGGGCGTGGAGTTCCGGGCGGAGGACGTGGTGGTGCTGGGGGACGAGATTCCGTAGCGCGGTTGCGATGAGTTCTCCCCGCCGGGGGAGTCTCCTTGTCGTTCGTCGTCTTTTCGTCGACCGCACAGGAGGAACAGCCATGAGTCAGTTGCTCAGAGTCCAGAACTTCATGGTCTCGTCGGACGGGTTCGGTACCGGTGAGGGCCAGAGTCTTGAACGGCCGTTCGGGCACGCGGATCCCGCGGCCATGTTCTCGTGGGCGGGGGCCACGGCGAGCTGGCCGAACCGCACCGATCCCGGGGGCAGCCGCGGCCTCGACGACTACCTGACGCGGGATTTCCACCGGAACATCGGTGCCGAGATCATGGGCCGCAACAAGTTCGGGCCGCAGCGCGGGCCCTGGGAGAACGAGGAGTGGAAGGGCTGGTGGGGGGACGAGCCGCCGTTCCGCACGCCGGTGTTCGTGCTGACCCACCACCCGCGCCCCTCGTTCACGCTCTCCGACACCACGTTCCACTTCGTCGACGCCGACCCGGCCACGGCCCTCGGGATGGCGCGGGAGGCGGCACGGGGCAAGGACGTCCGCCTCGGCGGCGGGGCCACCACCATCCGGGAGTTCCTCGACGCGGACCTCGTCGACACCCTGCACGTCGCGGTGTCGCCGGTGAAGCTCGGCGCGGGGGTGAAGCTCTGGGACTCGCCCGACGAGCTGCTCGACCGGTACCACTGCGATGTCGTGCCCAGCCCGAGCGGGAAGGTCACGCACCACTTGTACTGGAGGAAGTGACGGCCGCCGCGGGGGCAGTGCCCACCCCGCACCCCGTTGTGGGCAGTCGTTCCGCTGGGGCGGAACGGGTGGGCACAACGGGACGGCGCCCTTGCCGGCGCCCGAGGCTCCCGAGCCTGGACCCGCACCGGATGCGCGCCGCCGCTGGGGTGCGGGTCAAGGCGCGGAACGCGGGGGCGCCGCTGAGGGCGCCGTCCCGTGTGCCCACCCGTCCCGCCCCAGCGGGACGATTGCCCACACGGGGGGTCTGCTACGACCCGAGGCGCTCCAGTGCCTCCGGGGCCTCGTCGATCGAGTCCACCAGGGCGATCCGGGCCGCCATCGGGCGGCCGGCGGCGAGGGTCTCCAGGAGGGGCCAGGCCGGGAGGCGGGTGGTCCAGTGGGCGCGGTTCACCAGGACCATCGGGGTCGGCGCGCCCCGGGACCCGTAGTAGTTCGGGGTCGCGTTGTCGAAGATCTCCTGGACCGTGCCCGCCGCGCCCGGCAGGAAGACGATGCCCGCCGTCGAGCGGGCCAGGAGGCCGTCCTCACGGGTGGCGTTGGCGAAGTACTTGGCGACGTGCCCGGCGAACGGGTTCGGCGGCTCGTGGCCGTAGAACCAGGTGGGGATGCCGACCGAGTCCCCACCGCCCGGCCACCGGGCCCGGACCGCGAAGGCGGCGCGGGCCCAGTCCGTCACCGACGGGGTGAAGGACGGGGTCCGGGCGAGCAGGTCCAGCGACGAGACGAAGGCCGCGTCGTCGAAGGGGGCGAGGTACGCGCCGAGGTTCGCGGCCTCCATCGCGCCCGGTCCGCCGCCGGTCGCCACGGTCAGCCCGGCGCGGGCCAGGGTCCTGCCGAGCCGGGCGGCGCCCGCGTACGCCTCCGTGCCCCGGCCCGTCGCGTGCCCGCCCATGACGCCGACGACCCCGGCCCCGTCGAGGAGTTCGTCGAGGGCGTCGGAGACGGCGTCGTCGTGCAGGGAGCGGAGCATCGAGGAGAAGATGTCGCCGTCGGCCCTGGTCCGGCCGAACCAGGCGTACGCGAGGAAGTCGGGCGTCGACTCGTACCCGGTCTCGGTGATCCCCGCGAAGAGTTCCTCGGGCGTGTAGAGCCGCGCCCGGTAGGGGTCGAAGGGCAGCTCGGGGACGGGCGGGAAGACGAGGGCCCCGTCGGCGCGGACCTTGGCGGCGGCCTGCGGCTCCATGGGGCAGCCGAGGAAGACGGCGTCGGCGGTGACGGCGGTGAGCAGGGCGAAGGTCCGGTCGGTGAGGTCGACCGACTGGATCCGCTGACCGGCGAGCGATCCGGGTCGGGCGAGCGCCGCGTCGAACTCGGCGAGGGTGTGGATCTCGCGTCCGTGCCCGCGCGGTCCGGGCGGGCGGTGTGCCGGGGGGAGCGTCGCCATGGGCCCACGATAGGGGCCGCCACGACGGGCGGCCCCTCGTGCGGCCGGCCGACAGCGGAGGCGGCCGACTCGACCGGTCGGTGGCGGGCGGCGAGTGGCTCAGCGGTCAGCGGCCGGCCGACAGCGGAGGCGGCCGGCTCAGCTCGTCAGTGGCAGGGCCGCCAGTTCCGCGACCGCCCAGGTCAGGGGGAGGAAGACGGCGAGCAGGGCGGCGGCGCGCAGCAGGGCCGCCGTGCGCAGGACGGTGGGTGGGGCGCCGATGCGCAGGAGCGCCTCGGTGGTGTGGGCGCGGCCCTGCCGGGACTCCAGCGCGGCGGTCAGGAGGGTGGCGGTGGTGCAGGCCAGGATCAGGGCCGCGCCGAGGCCGGTGAGCGGGCCGAAGGCCTCGGAGCCCCTGTCCGACTCGTACAGCCCCGACGCCGCGAGGAGGCCTGAGAGCACCGCGCTGACCACCCCGAGCGGCCGGCCGATGCGGCGGGACTCGTCCATCAGGACGCGACCCGCGAGCAGCCGGGTGGCGCCCGGCCGGACGGCCTGGAGGAGCCGGCCGCAGCCGTGCGCGAGGCCCGGCCCGGCCAGGGCGAGGCCCACGGCGGTGAGGACCCAGCCGGCGAGGACGCCCGCCGGGTTGCCGTCGAAGCCGCCCGGCAGCGGGAGGCCGCTCCCGGAGCCGCTTCGACTCGCGTACGTCTCGACGGCGAGGCCGACCGCGACCAGGGAGACCCCCCAGGGCAGCCCGGACGGCATCGTTTTTTCGACGCCCTCCGGCGCGGCGGGCGCGGTGCGGGGCCGCAGCGCCAGGCCGGCCGCCGTGGCGGCGGCGACCGGCAGGACGGCGAGCAGGGTGAGGGCGGCCGCGAGGGGGACCGGCCGGTCGGCGGCGAGGAGCCCGGCGGCCGCCCCGTCGAAGGGCAGGCCCGTGATGTCGCCGCGCAGGTGCAGGTAGAACAGGAGCGCGACCGTGGAGCCGAGCGTGCAGGCGACGGCCGTCGAGGCGGCGGCGATCGCGGTGAGCCGGGCGGGGCCGAGGCCGATGGCGGAGAGTCCGGGGCGCGGCCGGGTGCTGGGGTCGGTGCGGGCCACCGCGACGGCGAACTGGACGGTGGCGGCGAGCGGCAGGGCGCACCAGAGCAGCCGCAGCACGGACGCGGAGGACCGGTCGGGGTGCCCGACGGCGTATCCGAGGGTGCAGAGCAGGAGGAAGCCCACCCCCGCGGCCGCGGCGGCGACGAGGAGCCGGCGCGTCAGGACGAGGGGGTGGGTCCCGCGGGCTAGACGGAGAGCGAGCACGCGGCGACGCCCTCCGCCCCTGACGCCGGGGGTACCGCGGCGACCCTGCGTCCGTCGAGGAGGGTGACGGTGCGGTCGGCCAGCGCCGCGACCTCGCCGTCGTGGGTGGCGAGGAGCACGGTGATGTCGTGCGAGCGGGCCGCGGCCGTGAGGGTGCGCAGGACCTGCGCGCCGTCGGCCCGGTGCAGGGTGGCGGTCGGTTCGTCGGCGAAGAGGACCGACGGGGTGGTGACCAGGGCGCGGGCGATCGCGATGCGCTGGCGCTGGGACTGGGTGAGGGCGTGCGGCCGCTTGCGGGCGCAGCCGCCGATGTCGAGCCGCTCCAGCCATTCCAGGGCGGCGGTCTTCGCGGCCCGGTGGGAGGTTCCGCGGAGCAGCAGCGGCAGGGCGGCGTTCTCCCAGCCGGTGAGCTCGGGGACGAGGCCGGGCTCGGGGTCGATCCAGCCGAAGCGGTCGCGCCGGAGCCGTTCGCGCTGGGCGGGGCCCAGGGTGTGCACGGGGCCGCTGTTGAACCAGACCTCGCCCTGCTGGGCGACGAGCTGGCCGGAGAGGCAGCGCAGGAGGGTGGTCTTGCCGCTGCCGCGGGGGCCGACGACGGCGAGGATCTCGCCTTCGCGGACGCCGAGGGAGACGCCGCTGAGCGCGTCCGAACCGCCCAGGGCGCAGTGCAGGGAACGTGCCCAGAGCACGTCGTTGTCCGGTGGGGCCATCGCGTACACCTCGATGTCGGATCCGATACTGCCTACCCCCGTCCGGGGGAACGAAGGGACGGGCCTGTCGGTCACTCGGCACCGTAAGGATCCATATCCGGTTGTACGGACAGCACACGGCCCGGGCCGCCGCCATCCACTCGGATGGCGGCATGCCCGGGCCGTGGGGGTCACGCCGTGAGGGCGGCGTGATGCTGGGGGACCGCCGTGGTTCGGTCCTTCAGCCCCGTGCTTACAGCTTGGTCCACGCCTCGGTGAGCACCGAGCGCAGGATTCCCTCGATCTCGTCGAAGGTGCCCTGGTCGGCGATCAGCGGCGGGGCCAGCTGGATGACCGGGTCGCCGCGGTCGTCGGCACGGCAGTACAGGCCGTTGTCGAAGAGCGCCTTGGAGAGGAAGCCGTAGAGCACGCGCTCGGTCTCCTCGTCCGTGAAGGACTCCTTGGTGACCTTGTCCTTGACGAGCTCGATGCCGTAGAAGAAGCCGTTGCCGCGGACGTCGCCGACGATCGGGAGGTCGTGCAGCTTCTTCAGGGTGTTGAAGAAGTTGCCCTCCTGGTCGAGGACGTGCTGGTTCAGGCCTTCCTTGTCGAAGATGTCGAGGTTGGCGATCGCGACCGCCGACGACACCGGGTGGCCACCGAAGGTGTAGCCGTGCAGGAAGGTGTTGTCACCCTTGTAGAACGGCTCCGCGATGCGGTCCGAGACGATGCAGGCGCCGATCGGGGAGTAGCCCGAGGTCATGCCCTTGGCGCAGGTGATCATGTCCGGCACGTAGCCGAACTTGTCACAGGCGAACATCGTGCCGAGGCGGCCGAAGGCGCAGATCGTCTCGTCGGAGACGAGCAGCACGTCGTACTGGTCGCAGATCTCGCGGACGCGCTGGAAGTAGCCGGGCGGCGGCGGGAAGCAGCCACCGGCGTTCTGCACCGGCTCCAGGAAGACGGCCGCGACGGTCTCGGGGCCCTCGAAGAGGATCTGCTGCTCGATCTGGTCGGCGGCCCAGCGGCCGAAGGCCTCGGGGTCGTCGCCGTGGATCGGGGCGCGGTAGATGTTGGTGTTCGGCACCTTGTGCGCGCCGGGGACCAGCGGCTCGAAGGGGGCCTTGAGGGCCGGCAGGCCGGTGATGGACAGGGCGCCCTGCGGGGTGCCGTGGTAGGCGACCGCACGCGAGATGACCTTGTACTTGGTGTGCTTGCCCTGCAGCTTGAAGTACTGCTTGGCGAGCTTCCAGGCGGTCTCGACGGCCTCGCCGCCACCGGTGGTGAAGAAGACCTTGTTGAGGTCGCCCGGGGCGTAGTCCGCGAGACGCTCGGCGAGCTCGACGGCCTTGGGGTGGGCGTACGACCACACGGGGAAGAACGCGAGTTCCTTGGCCTGGTTGTACGCGACCTCGGCCAGCTCCTGGCGGCCGTGTCCGGCGTTGACCACGAAGAGACCCGCGAGACCGTCGAGGTAGCGCTTGCCCTTGTCGTCGAAGATGTAGGTGCCCTCACCACGCACGATGGTGGGAACGGGCGAGTTCTCGTAGGACGACATGCGGGTGAAGTGCATCCACAGGTGGTCGTACGCGGTCTTGGAGAGGTCCTGGGTCACGGTTATCGAGTTCCCCACATGTAGGTCTGCTTCTTGAGCTTGAGGTAGACGAAGCTCTCGGTGGAGCGAACGCCGGGGAGGGTGCGGATGCGCTTGTTGATCACATCCAGCAGGTGATCGTCGTCCTCGCAGACGATCTCCACCATGAGGTCGAAGGAGCCCGCGGTCATCACCACGTACTCGCACTCGGCCATGGCCGTCAGCGCCTCCGCGACCGGATCCAGGTCACCCTCGACGTTGATGCCGACCATCGCCTGCCGTCGGAAGCCCACGGTGAGGGGGTCGGTGACGGCGACGATCTGCATGACGCCCTGGTCGAGCAGCTTCTGGACGCGCTGTCGTACGGCCGCCTCGGAGAGGCCCACGGCCTTGCCGATGGAGGCGTACGGACGGCGACCGTCCTGCTGGAGCTGCTCGATGATCGCCAGGGAGACGGCATCGATCGTCGGGGACGAACCGGTTCCGGTTCTGGAGTCTGTGCTTCGACTGGCCACGACTTCACTGTGCACCGAGATTGTCAGTCATGCAAGCCCGGACTGATGAAATTCGTTGTGAAGCGCTCTTGATCTCACTGAATCCGAAGTTGAGGGGGGCCGGGGCTGTTGAAAGCGTCAGTGGACCGATTAGGCTGGGGTGTCTCGTCCATCGGGACACCGCACAAGGACGTGCGAAGACAGAACGTGACAGGAGGGGTGGCAAGTGACCACCGAGCTGCGCCGGCTGCGTAACTACATCAACGGGGAGTTCCGCGACGCGGCCGACGGCCGCACCATCGACGTGGTCAACCCGGCCACCGGTGAGGTGTACGCCACCTCCCCGCTCTCGGGACAGGCTGACGTCGACGCCGCCATGGAGGCCGCCGCGGCGGCCTTCCCCGCCTGGCGTGACAGCACGCCGTCCGAGCGCCAGAAGGTGCTCCTCAAGATCGCGGACGCCTTCGAGGAGCGCGCCGAGGAGCTCATCGCCGCCGAGGTCGAGAACACCGGCAAGCCGGTCGCCCTCACCGCCAGCGAAGAGATCCCGCCGATGGTGGACCAGATCCGCTTCTTCGCCGGTGCCGCCCGGCTGCTCGAGGGCCGCTCGGCCGGCGAGTACATGGAGGGCATGACCTCCATCGTCCGCCGCGAGCCGGTCGGCGTCTGCGCGCAGGTCGCGCCGTGGAACTACCCGATGATGATGGCCGTGTGGAAGTTCGCCCCGGCGCTCGCCGCGGGCAACACCGTCGTCCTCAAGCCCTCGGACACGACCCCCGCGTCGACCGTCCTGATGGCCGAGATCATCGGTCAGATCGTCCCCAAGGGCGTCTTCAACGTCGTCTGCGGCGACCGCGAGACGGGCAAGGCCATGGTCGAGCACCCGACCCCGGCGATGGCCTCCATCACCGGCTCGGTCCGCGCCGGCATGCAGGTCGCCGAGTCGGCGGCCAAGGACGTCAAGCGCGTCCACCTGGAGCTGGGCGGCAAGGCCCCGGTCGTCGTCTTCGAGGACACCGACATCGAGAAGGCCGTCGAGGACATCTCGGTCGCCGGCTTCTTCAACGCCGGCCAGGACTGCACGGCCGCGACCCGTGTCCTCGTGCACGAGTCCATCCACGACGAGTTCGTCGCCGCCCTCGCCAAGGCCGCCGCCGAGACGAAGACGGGTCAGCCGGACGACGAGGACGTGCTGTACGGCCCGCTCAACAACGCCAACCAGCTGAAGCAGGTCACCGGCTTCATCGACCGCCTCCCGGCCCACGCCAAGGTCGAGGCCGGCGGACACCGCGTCGGCGACAAGGGCTACTTCTACGCCCCGACCGTCGTCTCCGGCCTCAAGCAGGACGACGAGATCGTGCAGAACGAGGTCTTCGGCCCGGTCATCACCGTCCAGTCCTTCACGGACGAGGCCCAGGCCCTGGAGTTCGCGAACGGCGTCGAGTACGCCCTCGCCTCCTCCGTCTGGACCAAGGACCACGCGCGCGCGATGCGCATGTCCAAGTCCCTCGACTTCGGCTGTGTGTGGATCAACACCCACATCCCGCTCGTCGCCGAGATGCCCCACGGCGGCTACAAGAAGTCCGGCTACGGCAAGGACCTCTCCGCCTACGGCTTCGAGGACTACACGCGCATCAAGCACGTCATGACCTCCCTGGGCTGATCCCGCCCCGGACCCCCGCGCGGCCCCGACACCTTGATCGACAGGGTCCAGGATCTGGCCGGTCACGAGCCGTTCGAACGCCTCGGACTGGATGCGTACGGCCTCGGGGCCGAGGTCCGCGAGCGTGTGCGAGGCGCGGGC
>NZ_JBEXSZ010000157.1:0-19343 GCF_040613865.1 Streptomyces sp. NPDC006197
GGCGAGCCCGCCCGGCCGCCGGCCGACCTGCCGCCCGGCACCCGTCTGCGCGTCACCACCGAGGACGGCGCCGTCGTCACCGGCCGGGACTGGTCCGGGCTGCCGCTCGGCGTCCACACGGTCGAGGCGCAGGCCCCCGACGGACGCGCGGCCACCGGCACCCTGATCGTGAGCCCCGCGCGCGTGCCAGGCCCCGGCCGCCGCGCCTACGGACTGCTCGTCCAGCTGTACTCGCTGCTCTCCACCCGCTCCTGGGGCATGGGCGACCTCGGCGACCTGCGGGAGCTCGCCACCTGGGCGGGCCGCGCGCACGGCGCCGGGTTCGTCCAGGTCAACCCGCTCCACGCGGGCGTGCCCGGGGCGCCGAGCGACCCCTCCCCGTACCGGCCGTCCTCGCGCCGCTTCCCGGACCCGGTCCATCTGCGGATCGAAGAGGTCCCCGAGTACGCCCTCGTGGGGCCCGAGCGCCGCGAGGAGCTCGACCGGATCCTCGCCGAGGCGGCCGAACTGCGCGAACAGGTCCTCGACAAGGGCGCCCTGATCGACCGGGACGCCGTCTGGGAGGTCAAGCGGCGGGCCCTGGAGCTGGTGCTCGGCACCGTGGAGCCCGGCCCCGGCCGCCGCGCCGACTTCCACGACTTCCTCGCCGAGCGCGGCCGCGCCCTGGAAGACCACGCCACCTACCAGGCCCTCGCCGAGCGGCACGGCCCCCACTGGCGGACCTGGCCCGAGGAGCTGCGCGCGCCGCGCACCGCGGAGGCCGCCGTGCGCGCCGACCCCGAGCTGGCCGCCCGGGTCGACTTCCACTGCCGGCTGGCCTGGCTGACGGACCGGCAGCTCGCCGACGCCGCCGCGGCCGCCCGCGAGGCCGGCATGGAGATCGGGATCGTCCACGACCTGGCGGTCGGCGTCCATCCCGAGGGCTCCGACACCTGGGCCCAGCAGGAGGCCTTCGCGGCCGGCATGTCGGTCGGCGCCCCGCCCGACGCCTTCAACTCCCGGGGCCAGGACTGGGGCCTGCCGCCCTGGCGGCCCGACGCCCTCGCCGCCGCCGGCTACGCCCCGTACCGGGGACTCCTCCGGGAACTCCTCCGCCACGCGGGCGCGCTGCGCATCGACCACGTGATGGGCCTGTTCCGGCTGTGGTGGGTGCCGGAGGGCCGCGAGCCCACCGAGGGCACGTACGTCCGGTACGACGCCGAGGCGATGCTCGCGGTCCTCGTCCTGGAGGCGCACCGCGCCGGCGCCCTCGTCATCGGCGAGGACCTCGGCACGGTCGAGCCGGGCGTGCGCGAGGAGCTGGCCCGGCGCGGGGTGTTCGGGACCTCCGTGCTCTGGTTCGAGCGGGACTGGGAGGGCACCGGCCGGCCGCTGCCCGCGGGGGAGTGGCGCGCGGAGTGCGTCGCCACCGCCACCACCCACGACCTGCCCTCCACCGCCGCCCGGCTCTCCGGCGAGCACATCGGCCTGCGGCACCGGCTCGGGCTGCTCGCCGGCGACCTGGAGCGCGAGCGGGCGGCGGACACGGCGGAGACCGCCGAGTGGCTGGACCTGTTCGAGCGGAAGGGGCTGCTTCCGGAGGGGCCGGGGGTCGAGGAGGCCGAGATCAGGGCCGTCCACCGGTTCCTGCTCGCCACCCCGGCCCGGATGGTCGGCGTCTGGCTGCCGGACACGGTGGGGGACCGCAGACCGCAGAACCTGCCGGGCACCTGGGACCAGTACCCCAACTGGCGGCTGCCGCTCGCGGGTCCGGACGGCCAGCCGCTCACCCTGGAGCAGCTCGCCGACTCGCCCCGGGCCCACGGCCTGCTGCGCGAGCTCCGGGCCGGGACGGAGGTCTCGGACGCCGGCACGGCACCCCCGGCGGCCCGTACGGCACCCCCGGACGCCTCGGACGCCCGTACGGCACCCCCGGGCGCGCGGCACGTTTAGGTGTTCGCTACGTTTGCACCGTGGACAAGAAGAACGCTCTGCGCGCCGGCTCGCTCGCGGCCGGTACGACGCTGATGATGCTGCTCATGTCGTCCCCCGCGCTCGCGAACACCCGCGACGACGGCGACGACCCGGCCCCCAAGCTGAGTGTCGTCGAGACCCTCGGCCTGTACGTGGCGGCGCCGCTGGTGCTGTTCCTGGTGATCGCCGGCCTGGTGATGGTGCTCGACAAGTCCAAGAAGAAGGCGTAACCGCCTCAGAGGTCTCCGCCGAGGGCGCCGCACGGTACGAGGTACCGCGCGGCGCCCTCGCATGCGTCGAGGCCCTCCGCGGGACCTCGCGCCGAGGTCCCGCGCACAGGTGTGGCCTCGCACTGAGGCCCTCCCTGCCGTCCCGCCGCGTCACACGGTGGTCGCGAGCAGCTTGCGCAGCAGTCCCGCCAGCTGGTTCGCCTCCTCCTCGGTGAGCGCGGCCTCCAGGGCGGCCCGCTGCTCCGCGAGGCCGGCCCCGACGGCCTGGTCCACCAGCTCCTTGCCGCGCTCGCTGAGGGTGACGCGCAGCCCGCGCCGGTCGTTCGGGTCGGGGCTGCGGGTGAGCAGCCCGGCCTTCTCCAGCTTGTCCAGCCGGCCGGTCATGCCGCCGGTGGTGATCATCAGCGTGGCGGTCAGCTCGCGCGGCGAGAGCGTGTAGGGCTCTCCGGACCTGCGCAGCGTCGCGAGCACGTCGAACTCCCCGAGCGCCATGCCGTAGGGCGCGTATGCCTTGTCCACCTTGCCGCGGATGGCGTTGGCCAGCCGGTGGATGCGTCCGAAGACGGCCATCGGCACCGTGTCCAGGTCGGGGCGGACGGCCGCCCACTGGTCGGTGATGGCGTCGACGGCGTCGTGGGCGGGGCCGGGGTTCTTCGTGTCCATGGCTCCAGTCTCCCCTTCCGTGTGGCTAGATCGCAAGAAAGCCTCTTGCAAGTGAGTAGCTTAGTGGTAAGTTAATTACTGCCAAGCCGGTCCGGGGCCTCCGGGTCCCGGGTCACCGGCACACCGAACCAGGGGGAACCTGCCATGTCCCGCAAGGCCGCCGTCGTCGCACTGACCGCACTCGCCCCGATCTCCTGGGGCTCCACCTACTTCGTCACCACCGAGTTCCTGCCGCCCGACCGGCCGCTCTTCACCGGCCTCATGCGCGCCCTGCCCGCCGGCCTCGCGCTCCTCGCCCTCACCCGCAAGCTCCCGCAGGGCGCCTGGTGGTGGAAGTCCGCGGTCCTCGGAGCCCTCAACATCGGCGCCTTCTTCCCGCTGCTCTTCCTCGCCGCCTACCGGCTGCCCGGCGGAGTCGCCGCGGTCGTCGGCTCCGTCGGCCCGCTCTTCGTCGTCGGCCTCGCGGCCCTCTTCCTCGGCGAGAAGCCCACGGTGAAGACCCTGCTCACCGCCGTCACCGCCGCCTTCGGCGTCAGCCTCGTGGTCCTCAAGGCCGGAGCCGCGTTCGACCTGATCGGTGTGGGTGCCGGACTGCTCTCCTCCCTCTCGATGTCCGCCGGCGTCGTCTTCACCAAGCGCTGGGGCCGCCCCGAGGGCGTCGGCGCCCTCGCGCTCACCGGCTGGCAGCTCACCGCCGGCGGCCTGGTCATCCTGCCCATCGCCTTCCTGATCGAGGGCGCCCCGCCGGCCCTGACCGGCACCAACCTGGCCGGCTACGCCTACCTCGCCTTCGGCAACACCGCGATCTCGTACTTCCTCTGGTTCCGCGGCATCGAGCGGCTCAGCGCCTCCTCGGCCACCCTCCTCGGGCCGCTCTCGCCGATCACCGCGGCCGTCATCGGCTGGGCGGCGCTCGGCCAGGCCCTCGGCCCGGTGCAGGTCCTCGGCATGGTGATCGCCTTCGGCGCCACCCTGGCCGGCCAGCTGAACCCCCGCGCCGCCAAGACCGCCGAGGCCGCCGAGGCCACCAAGACCGCCAAGGCCACCAAGAGCACCAAGGCCGCCGAGGCTGCCAAGGAACCTTTCAGTACTACTGAAAGGAACGGTCAGGAAGTTTCGATGGACCTGGAGGTTTCGGCGGTGCGACGGTAAGGGGCATGAGCCTGGACACCGCACGCAACCCGACCGCGTCCCCCGCCACGACCGCCACCGACACCGCACCCACCGAGAGGCCGGCACCCGCCAAGGGCGCCGGCCTCGGCGTGCTCCTCGCCCTCCTCGCCACCGTCGTCTGGTCCGGCAGCTTCGTCGTCGCCCGCGCCCTCCACGACACCGTCCCCCCGGTCCAGGCCGCCTTCTGGCGCTGGATCGTCGCCCTCGTCGCCGTCGCCCCGCTCGCCGCCCGCGAGACCTGGCGGCAGCGGCACCTGATCCGCCGCCACCTCCGCTTCCTCGCCCTCGCCGCACTGCTCGGCATCACCGTCTACAACACCCTGGTCAACCAGGCCGGGACCGCCACCTCCGCCGGCAACATGGGCATGATCATGGCCGCCTCCCCGGTCCTCATGGCCCTCTTCGCCCGCCTCGGCGGCAACCGCCTCGGCCCGCGCCGCACCACCGGGATGCTCATCGCCTGCGTCGGCGTCCTGCTCCTCGTCAGCAAGGGCTCCCTCACCCCCGACTTCGCCACCGGCGACCTCTGGGTCATGGCCGCGGCCCTCTGCTTCGCCTCGTACAGCGCCCTCCTCAAGCGCCGCCCCGCCGAACTCGGAGGCCTCGCCTTCCTCTTCACCACCTTCGTCCTCGGCGCCCTCATGCTCCTCCCGGCATACGGCATCAGCCTCGCCGTCCAGGGCGGCTTCGAGCCCACCACCGGCACCGTCGGCCCCCTCGTCTACGTCGGCGTGTTCTCCTCCGCCGTCGCCTTCTTCGCCTGGAACAAGGCCGTCACCCTGATCGGCGCCGCCCGCGCCGGGATCGTCTACTACCTCCAGCCCGTCTGCGTCGCCCTCCTCTCGTACGCCCTCCTCGGCGAGCGGCTCGGCCTCCTCGGCGGCGCGAGCATGGCCCTCATCCTCGGCGGAGTGGCGCTGAGCTCCGCCAGGTAGACGGGGAGTGGCGCTGAGCTCCGCCAGGTAGACGGGGCCCGATAAGTTGCGCCCCATGACCGAGTGGGACATCAAGAAGCTCCAGATCCTCCGCACCCTCCGCGACCGCGGCACCGTCACCGCGACCGCGGAGGCGCTGCTCATGACCCCCTCGGCCGTCTCCCAGCAGCTCACCAACCTCGCCAGGCAGCTCGGCGTGCGGCTCCTGGAGGCCCAGGGGCGCCGGGTCCGCCTCACCGACGCCGCCCATCTGGTGCTGCGCCACGCGGAGGTGGTCTTCGCCCAGCTGGAGCGTGCCGACGCCGAACTCGACGGCTACCTGCGGGGCGAGGCCGGGCAGGTGCGGGTCGCGGCCTTCCCGACGTCCGTGCCCGCGCTCCTCGTCCCCGCCGTGCGCCAGCTGCGGACCGCCCACCCCGGGCTCGACGTCCGGATCCGGGAGGCCGAGGCCGCCGAGGCGTACGAGCTGCTCACGGCTGGCGAGGTCGACCTGGCGCTCTCGCTCGCCGCCCACGCGCCCTCCGCGCGCGACCCCAAGTACAGCCGGGTCCCGCTGCTCGCCGACCCCCTCGACGTCGCGCTGCCCGCCGGCCATCCGCTCGCCGACGCCCCCGGCCTGCGGCTCGCCGACCTCGCCGCCGAGCCCTGGATCTTCGGCGGCTCGGGGCCCTGGTCCGAGATCACCACCGCCGCCTGCGAGGCCGCCGGCTTCGTGCCCGAACAGGCCCACAGCGCCTCCGGCTGGACCGCGATCCTCGCCATGGTCGAGGCCGGGATGGGGATCGCGCTCGTGCCCCGGATGGCCTCCGCGGACCGCCGGAGCGGCACCGGGGTCGTCATGCGGGTCCTCTCCGCCGACCAGCCGCGCCGCCATGTCGTCGCGGCGGTACGGAGCGGGGCGGAGGAGGGCCCGGCGGTGGCCCGGGTCCTCGCCGCGCTCCGACAGGCGGCGGCGGGCCGGGAGACCGTGCAGCAGAACTGACCCGTGACCGTCCGGCGGAACCGGCCCCGCGAGCCCGGCACAACCGTTCAGCAGAACTGAACGGCATCGTCGAAAACATTCGATGGACCGGGATGCCGGAGCGGCGGGAAGCTCGACCCATGAGCAGCCTCGACGCGAACCAGGACCCGCACGCCAACGACGCCGCCCCCTACGGCGGCGGGGACCCCTACGCCGACTACCGCACCGGTGACTTCCCCTTCACCGAGCTCGTCGACCTCGCCGACCGCCGCCTCGGCGCCGGCGTCGTCGCCGCCAACGACGAGTTCTTCGCCGAGCGGGAGAACCTCCTCGTCCGCGAGCGCGCCGTCTTCGACCCGGAGCACTTCGGCCACAAGGGCAAGATCATGGACGGCTGGGAGACCCGCCGCCGCCGCGGCGCCGACGCCGAGAACGTCTTCCCCGCCCCCGAGGACCACGACTGGGCGATCGTCCGCCTCGGTGCCCCCGGCGTGATCCGCGGGATCATCGTCGACACCGCCCACTTCCGCGGCAACTACCCGCAGAAGGTCAGCATCCAGGCCACCGCCGTCGAGGGTTCGCCCAGCCCCGCCGAGCTGCTCGACGCGAAGTGGGAGGAGCTCGTCCCGCCGACGCCCGTCCGCGGCCACGCCGCCAACGGCTTCGCCATCGACGCCGAGCGCCGCTTCACCCACGTCCGGCTCTGCCAGCACCCCGACGGCGGCGTCGCCCGGCTCCGCGTCCACGGCGAGGTCGTGCCCGACCCCGAGTGGCTGGAGCTCCTCGGCACCCTCGACCTGATCGCCGTGCTCAACGGCGGCTCGTACGAGGACGCCTCGGACAAGTTCTACTCCTCGCCGACCCAGATCATCCTGCCCGGCACCTCCCGCAAGATGGACGACGGCTGGGAGAACCGCCGCCGCCGGGTCCGCGGCACCAACGACTGGGTGCGCTTCCGGCTCGTCGCCCAGGGCGCCGTCCGCGCCGTCGAGATCGACACCGCCTACCTCAAGGGCAACTCGGCCGGCTGGATCGCCCTCCAGGGCCGCAACGGTGAGAGCGGAGAGTGGTTCGAGATCATCCCGCGCACCCGCCTCCAGCCCGACACCCTGCACCGCTTCAAGCTGCCCGCGCAGGCCGTCGTCACCCACGTCCGGCTCGACGCCTTCCCCGACGGCGGCGTCGCCCGGATGCGGCTCCACGGAACGCTCACGGAGCAGGGCGCGGCCGACCTGCGCGCCCGGTACGCGGCCCTCGGCGGCTGACGGAAGACTTCCGCCCGGCGGCGCGGCCGCGCGCCGACGCCCGCCCGCCGGGCGGACTCCAAGCACGGAAAAGGGGCGCCCCCACGGGGGAGGGCGCCCCTTTTCCGCCAGCGCACTACTTCCGCCAGCGCACTACTTCCGCCAGCGCACTACTTCGCGGCCGCGTCCGCCGCCCGCGCCTTCAGGGCGCGCTCGACGCCCGCGCGGGACTCCGTCACCATGCGCCGCAGCGCCGGGACCGGGTCGTTCGCGGCGATCCACGCGTCCGTCGCGTCCAGCGTCTCCTGCGAGACCTGGAGCGTCGGGTAGAGGCCGACCACGATCTGCTGGATCATCTCGTGGCTGCGGGTCTCCGAGACGTGCTTGATCGACGCGAAGTACTTCTCCGCGTACGGGGCGAGCAGCTCGCGCTGGTCGGCCTGGACGAAGCCGCCGATGACGGCCTCCTGCACGGCGTTCGCCAGCTTGTCGTCCTCGACGACCGAGGCCCAGGCCTCCGCCTTCGCCGCCTCCGTCGGGCGGGCCGCGCGCGCGGTGGCCGCGTGCCGCTCGCCCGCCGCCGTGCGGTCGCGCTCCAGCTCGGCGGCGATCTCCGCCTCGTCGTAGACGCCGGTGGCCGCGAGGCGCTGTACGAAGGCCCAGCGCAGCTCGGTGTCCACCGCGAGGCCCTCGATCGACTCGCGTCCCTCCAGGAGGGACGCCAGCAGGTCCAGCTGCTGCGGGGTGCGGGCGGTCGCCGCGAAGGCGCGCGCCCACGCCAGCTGGTGGTCGCTCGCCGGCTCGGCCGCGCGCAGGTGCGCCAGCGTCGCGTCTGTCCAGCGGGTCAGACCGGCCTCGCGCCACTCCGGCGCCGCGTACAGGTCGAGCGCGGCCTTCACCTGGCCCTGGAGCGACTGCACCACGCCGATGTCGGACTCCTTGGCGATGCCCGAGAGCACCAGGTCCAGGTAGTCGCGGGTGGCCAGCTCGCCGTCGCGGGTCATGTCCCAGGCCGAGGCCCAGCACAGGGCGCGCGGCAGGGACTCGGCGAAGTCGCCGAGGTGCGCGGTGACGTTCGCCAGGGACTGCGCGTCGAGGCGGACCTTGGCGTACGACAGGTCGTCGTCGTTGAGGAGGACGACCGCCGGGCGGGCCTTGCCGACGAGCTGCTCCACGGCCGTGCGCTCGGCCGCCGCGACGTCCAGCTCCAGGCGGTCGGTGCGGACCAGCCTGCCGGTCTCGTCCAGGTCGTAGAAGCCGATCGCGATGCGGTGCGGGCGGAGCACGGCCTCGCCCTTGGCGCCGGCGGGCAGCGCGGGGGCCTCCTGGCGGACGGCGAAGGCGGTGATGACGCCGTTCTCGTCGGTCTCGACCTCCGGCCGGAGGATGTTGATGCCGGCCGTCTCCAGCCACGCCTTCGACCAGGTCTTCAGGTCACGGCCGGAGGTCTCCTCCAGGGCGCCGAGGAGGTCGGACAGACGGGTGTTGCCGAAGGCGTGCGCCTGGAAGTAGGCCTGCACGCCCTTGAAGAACTCGTCCTGGCCGACGTACGCCACGAGCTGCTTCAGGACCGAGGCGCCCTTGGCGTACGTGATCCCGTCGAAGTTGACGAGCACGTCCTCCAGGTCGTTGATCTCGGCCATGATCGGGTGCGTCGACGGCAGCTGGTCCTGGCGGTAGGCCCAGGTCTTCTCCGCGTTGGCGAAGGTGGTCCAGGCGTTCGGCCAGCGGGTGCCCGGCACCGCGGCCTGGCAGGCGACCGAGGTGTAGGTGGCGAACGACTCGTTCAGCCACAGGTCGTTCCACCACTCCATGGTGACGAGGTCGCCGAACCACATGTGGGCGAGCTCGTGCAGGATGGTCTCGGCGCGCCGCTCGTACGCCGCGTCCGTCACCTTCGAGCGGAAGACGTACTGGTCGCGGATGGTGACCGCGCCCGCGTTCTCCATCGCGCCGGCGTTGAACTCCGGCACGAACAGCTGGTCGTACTTGGCGAAGGGGTAGTCGTACGCGAACTTCTCCTGGAACCAGTCGAAGCCCTGGCGGGTCACGTCGAAGATGTGGTCCGCGTCGAGGAACTCGGCCAGCGAGGGACGGCAGTAGATGCCCAGCGGGACGACCTGCCCGTCCTTCTCGTACGTCGAGTGCACCGAGTGGTACGGGCCGACGATGAGGGCCGTGATGTACGTGGAGATGCGCGGGGTCGGCTCGAAGACCCACACGTCGTTCTCGGGCTTCGGCGTCGGCGAGTTCGAGATCACCGACCAGCCGCTCGGCGCCTTCACGGTGAACTGGAAGGTCGCCTTCAGGTCGGGCTGCTCGAACGAGGCGAAGACCCGCCGCGCGTCCGGCACCTCGAACTGGGTGTACAGATAGGCCTGGTCGTCGACCGGGTCGACGAAGCGGTGCAGGCCCTCACCGGTGTTGGTGTACGCGCAGTCGGCGACGACCTTCAGCTCGTTGCGGCCCAGGACGAGGCGGTCGAGCGCGATCCGCGAGTCGCGGAAGACGGCGGCGACGTCGAGCGTGCGGCCGTTGAGCACGACCTCGTGGACGGCGGGGGCGACGAGGTCGATGAAGGTCTCGGCGCCGTCCTCGGCGGAATCGAAGCGGACGGTGGTGACGGACCGGTAGGTGCCGCCCTCCTGCGCACCGGTGAGGTCCAGTTCGACCTCGTACGCGTCCACGGTCAGCAGCGCCGCCCGCTGCTGAGCCTCTTCACGGGTCAGGTTCGTGCCAGGCACCCGGTCAACTCCTCGGTTTCTTGACGTTTGGGCCATCCTTCCACGGGCCGGCTCAGCGGCGCACGGAACATTTCCACGGTCCGTCACCGCTGATCCGCAGCAGCCCCGGCCCCGGCACCGGAGCGCTCACCCGCACCTCGCCGATCTCGTTCACCAGCAGGTCCTGCTCCTCGTCGTCGTAGAGCGGGTCCAGCGGCGGGGTGTGCTGGTGGACCGTGAAGTTGGACTCCCCGTGGTGCGCGAAGTCGAGCACCCCGGCCGGCCCCTCGTAGATCACCAGATCGTGTGCGAGTCCCTCCACGTGGCCGTCGAAACGGCGCGCGTGGGAGAGCGGCAGCACCCGCAGCGTCCAGGGGGTGTCGGCCTCCACCCGCAGGGCCAGCGGGCGGGCGCGCGGGACGAGGGCGACGGTACGCGCGCGCACGTCGTCCTCGTACGCCGTGAGCAGGTACTCCTCGGCCCGCCCGTACGCGTCGCAGGCCTCGATCGTGGTGGACAGCGAGTGGTACGACTCGATCTCCAGGAGCACCCAGTGCCCCGCCGGAAGATCCGGGTCGCAGTGCACGGTCCTCTTGCCGCGCCCCTGGTACACGCAGGGCCGGAACTCCCCGCCGTACGGATCGGCCACCGGCACGGGCGGGGCGGCGGGCGCCGGGGGAGGGGGCGGCGGGACGTAGCCGGGGCCCGGGATCGGCGGCGGCGGGTACTCCACCACGATGCCGAAGTCCGTCGCGAGCCCGGCGAGCCCCGAGGCGTACCCCTGGCCGACCGCGCGGAACCGCCAGCCGCCGTCCCGCCGGTAGAACTCGCCGAAGACGAAGGCCGTCTCCGTCGTCGCGTCCCCGATCGGGCAGTACGCCACGGGGGTGCCGGCCCCGTCCGTGACCAGCACGTCGAGGCCGGGGACCTGCCCGAAGGCGCCCCCGTCGGCGGAGGCGGCGATCACCAGGCGTCCCACGTCGGGCTCCACGCGCGCGAGGTCCAGCCACAGCCAGTCCGCGGCCTGGCTGCCGGGCGCGCCCGGGGCCGACTTCCCCAGGTGCCGGACGGCCCCCGAGGGGTGCTCGGCGTGGTTGTAGAAGACCAGGTCGGCGTCGCCCCGCACCCGCTCCCCGGCGCCGAGGAGCAGCGCGGAGACGTCCACGTCGGGCACCCCGTCCCCGGTGCGCCAGCTGACCGCGACGTGAAGGGCCTGCGGGGGCACCGGGACGTTGGCCCCCTTGGATATCCGGGTCATGGGGGAACTCTGGCACGGCCGGGCACGCCGGAGGGGCGGCTCCCCACAACGGGAAGCCGCCCCTCCGGAGGGTGGCCGGGGTCAGCCCTTGAGCTCGGCGGCGACGAGCTCCGCGATCTGCACGGCGTTCAGCGCCGCGCCCTTGCGCAGGTTGTCGTTGGAGAGGAAGAGCGCGAGCCCGTTCTCGACGGTCTCGTCCACGCGGATGCGGCCCACGTAGGAGGCGTCCTTGCCGGCCGCCTGGAGCGGGGTCGGGATCTCGGAGAGCTCGACGCCCTCGGCGTCCTTGAGGAGCTCGTAGGCGCGCTCGACGCTGATCGGACGCTCGAAGCGGGCGTTGACCTGGAGCGAGTGGCCGGAGAAGACCGGGACGCGCACGCAGGTGCCGGAGACCTTCAGCTCCGGGATCTCCAGGATCTTGCGGGACTCGTTGCGGAGCTTCTGCTCCTCGTCGGTCTCGTGCGTGCCGTCGTCGACCAGGTTGCCGGCCAGCGGGACCACGTTGAAGGCGATGGGGCGCCGGTAGACGTTCGGCTCGGGGAAGGCCACGGCCTCGCCGTCGAAGGCCAGCTGGTCGGCGGTCTCGGCCACGGCACACGCCTGCGTGCGCAGCTCGGCGACACCGGCGACGCCCGAGCCGGAGACGGCCTGGTAGGTGGTGGCGACCAGCGCGGTGAGGCCGGCCTCCTGGTGGAGCGGCTTGAGGACCGGCATGGCGGCCATCGTGGTGCAGTTCGGGTTGGCGATGATGCCCTTGGGGCGGTCCTTGATCGCGTGCGGGTTGACCTCGGAGACCACCAGCGGGACCTCGGGGTCGCGGCGCCAGGCGGAGGAGTTGTCGATCACGACGGCGCCCTGCGAGGCGACCTTCTCGGCGAGGGCCTTGGAGGTGGCGCCGCCGGCGGAGAAGAGCACGATGTCCAGGCCGGTGTAGTCGGCGGTGGAGGCGTCCTCGACCGTGATGCCGTCGACGACGGTGCCGGCGGAGCGGGCGGACGCGAAGAGCCGCAGCTCGTCGACCGGGAAGTTCCGCTCGGTGAGGATCTTGCGCATGACCGTGCCGACCTGACCGGTGGCTCCGACGATTCCGACCTTCACGGGGACTCCTCCGTACGTATGTGCAGGGTGTTGCCAGTCCATGATGCGTATGTCCCGGGCCGCCTTGTCCAATCGATTGTCCAAGGGTCGGGACGCGAAAGGGGCGGGCACCGGTTTCGGCGCCCGCCCCTTCACTCACATGGTGTTACGGGGTGACTGCGCCGATCAGGACGCTGCCGGTGCCCGCGACGGTGCCGCGCGCGTTGAGCAGCTGGACCTCGCCGAAGAACTGGCGTCCCTCGGGGGCCGCGCCCGCGACGACGACCTCGGCCGAGACCGGGGCGGTGGCGCCGTTGGCCAGGGTGACCGGCTTCGACCCGTCGACCTTCACGGTGCCGAGCGCGGACGAGTAGTACACGTCCTTGTAGTCGTACGTGGTGCCGCCCGCGGCCTGGACCGAGTAGCCGTCGATGACGACGGTGTACGTGCCCGCGGCCGGCTTCACCAGGGAGACGGACTCCTCCGAGTCGCCGTCCGCCGACTGGCCCACGGTCTCGCCGTTCAGGGTGACCGTGAGGTCGAGGTCGGCGGCCTTGTCGGAGGTGTTACCGATGGCGATGTCGAGCCGCTCCACGCCCTCACCGATGGTGACGGTCTTCGTGTGCTTCTCGTGGTGCTGGATGGTCGGCGTCTCGCTCTTCTGCGAGCCGAGGGAGCCGCCCTTCAGGGTGCCCGCGATGCCCGCGAAGCGGTTGGTGACCTGCCACTGGACGGGGGCCGGGGTGCCGATCTTTGCCTCGGCGACCGTCTGGACGGCCGGGTCGAAGTCGGCGCCGAGGGCGGTGACGCCCAGGGTGTACGGGTTGTCCAGGTCCGGCGACGTGCGGCGGGCCTCGACCTCGACCTCCCAGACGCCGGGCGTCGGGTTCGCGTAGGACCGCAGGTCCGGACGGCAGGTGTTGGCCGGGTTGTAGTGCGGGTAGCACTGCGTGGTGGCGCTGTCCTCGATGCCCACGCCGTACGGGTGGATCGAGATGAAGCGGGTCTGGCTCTTCTCCTTCAGACCGCCGAGCGCGACCTCCAGCGTCTTGGTGCCCTCGGGCACGGTGACGAAGTAGGACTTGCTGCTGTTGCGCTGCACCGAGCCGGTGGCGGAGAAGCCGTAGCCCGGGGCGACCAGGTCGTTCGCGACGACCGTGGTGGCGAGGATCTGCTTGTCGACGCCCTCGGTGCGCTCGTCGTCGGCCTCCAGGATGACGCTGTGCGCACCGGCGGTGGCGGCGCGGGCCTGGAGCTTGACGGTGACCGGCTTGTTCAGCGGCAGGTCGATCTCGTCGTCGCCGAGGATGCGGAAGGTGCCGTCGTTGTACTTGAGGTCCAGCTCGTGCTCGATCGGCCGGTTCGGGCCGCTCGTGCGCGTGATGGTGACGTCGTAGACCTTCTTCTGGCCGACCTTGAGGCCGCCCTCGCGGTCGTACACACCGGTGCCGGTGTGCGGGGCCGGGAAGATCACGGTGTCGACCGGGGCCTCGACCTTGTAGTCGTGGGCGGTGGCACCGTCCTTGATCGACTCCCAGGCCTCCTCGATGTCCATGAGGCCCGAGCCCTGCTCGTGCGCGGCGACACCGGGGATGCGCTTCGCGGTGGAGGTCAGCGCGGTCCGCAGGGTGAGCGGGGAGAGCGCGATGCCCTTCTGCTTCGCGGCCGAGATCAGCAGCGCGCTCGCGCCCGCCGCCTGCGGCGAGGACATCGAGGTGCCGTTGAGCATGCCGTAACCGGCGGGCAGGGTGTAGCCCGACTCGGCGACGCCGGCGCCCGGCAGCCAGGTCGGGATGGAGTTCACGGCCGAGCCGGGGGCGGTGATGGTCGGGGTGAAGCCGCCGTCCTCACGCGGGCCGCGCGAGGAGAAGGGGAACATGGCGTACTTCTTCTCGACGGCCGAGCCGTAGTTGGCGGCCCAGGTCGACTGGGAGACGGCCGCGCCGACCGAGAGGACCTTGTCGGCCAGGCCGGGGTCGCCGATCGTGTTGATGCCGGGGCCCTCGTTGCCGGCCGAGATGACCAGCTGGACGCCGTACTGGTCGATCAGGCGGGTGTAGAGGCGCGAGCGGACGTTGTCGCCGTCGTTCTGCTGCGGCAGGCCGCCGATCGACATGTTGACGATGTCGACGCCGCGGTTGACGACGAGGTCCGTCATGCCCTCGGTGAGGGCGGTGTTGGTGCAGCCGCCGGACCAGGTGCACGCGCGCGAGGAGACGATCTTCGCGCCGGGCGCGGCGCCGTTCATCCTGCCGCCGAAGAGGCTGTGGGCGGCGGTGATGCCGGCGACGTGGGTGCCGTGCGAGGACTCGACGAGACCGATGTTGACGAAGTCGGCCTTCTTGCCGACCCAGGTGCCGCCGGCCGGGTCCATCGGGACGTCCTTGCGGATCTCCACGACGAACGGGGTGCGCTCGGCGACCTCGGTGGCCGGGTTGTCGGTACCGAAGTAGCCGACCTGGTACCCGTCCTTGTACGGCTTCATCGGCGCGTTGTCCGTGAAGTCGTTGTTCTGGTCGGTGTCCACGCGGACGGTCCCGGCGGCCGGGTCGTACAGCATGCCGAAGACGTCGGTGGTGTCGCCGTCCCGGTTGATGTCGCCCTTCGGGTCGCCGCCCTTGGTGGCGGACTCGGAGAAGCGGCTGAACTGGTACGAGCCCGCCGGGGCCTTCCAGCTCTGCGTGGAGGCGGTGAAGACCGGGCCGGTGACCGGGGTGATCTGGGCGCGCCAGGTGGCGTCGCCCTCGGTCAGCGGGTCGGTGGCGGTCACCCAGTCGACGATCTTGCGCTCGCCGGTGGTGGTCTTCTGCAGGGCCGGGTGGCCGAGGTCGACGCCGGAGTCGAGGATGCCGATGGTCACGCCGCGGCCGTCGGCCTTGGGGTGCTCCTTGACGAAGTCGACCGCGCCCGTCTCGTACGAGGGGTTGTACGGGTTCTTCGCCGGGGTGTCCTTGCCCGGGGCGGGGTACGTCGTGGTGACGGTGGTGCCGGAGACGGCACCCGTCGCGGCGCCCGCGTCCGGCGTCGGGTCGTCCAGCGCGATCTCGGCCTGGAGGTCGACGGACTGGACGGAGGAGAGCTGGGTGGCGGCCTTGATGGCGGCCGCGGCCTTGGCGGTCGGCAGGGTCGCGCGGACGTAGCCGAGCGCGTCCTGCTGCTTGCCGACCGAGGCGCCTGCGACGGCGTCGAGCTGGGCGGCGACCTGCTCGGTGGCACCGGGGACGGTGGCGACGAGGACGGTGACGTTCTTCTCGCCGCTCGCCTGGGCCTCGGTGAGCCGCTGGGCGTCGATGGCGCCGAGCTTGTCGGCCGGATTCGAGGACTTGACCGGGGGAGTGGTCGCCGCGTCGTCCGCGGCGAGCACGGGCGCGGCACCGGTCGCGACGAGCGCGGCGACGAGTCCGGCGGCGGCCGCGATGCGGGCCGCGCGTCTGGGCCCGTGCGTCGAGCTTCCGGATATGGAGCTCTGAGTTTCGGGGGTGGTCATTTACATCCCTGTTGGTGAAAGGAGGGCGTCCGGATTCCGATACCGGATGACCGCTCAGCCTTTCGCAAGTGACAGGGGTTTGGGGAGAGTTGCCCCGGGCCGGATTGCCGCCGCGGCGCAAACCCGCCATCGCCGTGGACGCGCCACGCGGGACGAACCCACCCGTACGGGGGCGGGCCGCCTCGACGTGAGGCTCAGCCCTCCTTGGCCCGGGCGTAGTGGCGGGAGGCCTTGGCGCGGTTGCCGCAGGCCGCCATCGAGCACCAGCGGCGGGTGCCGTTCCGCGAGGTGTCGAAGAAGTGCAGGATGCAGGCCTCGTGGGCGCAGGCCCGGATCCGGTCGGGCGCCGTGCGCAGCAGGTCGAGGTAGTCGCGGGCGGCGGTCCAGCCGGGTCCCCAGGCGGGGTCCGCGAACTCCGCCTCCTCGCCGGGACCGTCGGCGGTGAGCGTGGCCCGGATGCGGCCGTGGTCGAGGACGGCGTCGACCCGCGCGGTGGCGGCGGGGTCGCCGGGGTGGTCGACGAGCGCGGCGAGCGCGTCCCGGGCGGCGAGGGTGTGCCGCAGGGTGGTCGCGTCGGCGACGAACCGCTCGGCCAGGCCGTTGGCGGCGAGCCAGACGGCGAGGCCCTCGACCTCTGCCAGCAGATCCTGGCGGACGCCTTCCTTGTTCCAGCGGGTGTTGAGCAGGTCGAGGGAGACGGGCTCGCCGGTGAGCGGCCGGGGGTCGATGGCGGTCATGGCGGGCACCCTCCTCGATGGACTAACCCCTCAAGAGTACGTGACCGGTTGACCTTCTCCATGGCTAACCCTTAAAGTCGAAGTGAGAGGTTAGCCCAAGGGGGGCGGCCGCACCGGAGAGGGAACCCTCATGTCCACGATCGGCACACTCGCCACCCACCACGTCGGCCTCAACGTCACCGACCTCGGACGCTCGCTCGCCTTCTACGGCGACGTCCTCGGCTTCGAGGTCCTCGGAGAGGGCGAGGAGAAGGACAGCCGCTACGCCTTCCTCGGCCAGGACGGCCGTCTGGTCCTCACCCTCTGGCAGCAGGCCGGGGGCACCTACGACCCGGGCCGGCCCGGCCTCCACCACCTCGCCTTCGAGGCCGAGTCCATCGAGCACGTCCGCGCCGCCGAAGCCGCGCTCACCGCCCGCGGTGCCTCCTTCGCGTACGAGGGCGTCGTCGCCCACCGCGAAGGCGCGACCTCCGGCGGCATCTTCTTCCACGACCCCGACGGCACCCGCCTGGAAATCTCGGTCCCGAAGGGCGCGGAGGGAACCGAAGCCCCCAGCGAAACAGCCCCGACCTGCGGCTTCTTCTAGCCCTTCGGGGTGTGGGCAGTCGTTCCGCAAGGGCGAGGGGGGTCCCCCCTGCTCGAGCGAAGCCGAGAGCTTGGGGGAGGGTGGGCACACCCCGAACGCGCCACCCGCGCCAGGGCCCGCCCCCGCACCCACCGACCCCGCGTTCCCGGAGGCCCTCATGAACACCGCGTACCACCCCGGCTCCCTGGCCGTCCAGGCACGCGAGGGCGTCCAAACCCTCGCCGCCCACGTGGGCCGCTCCATCACCAACGGCATCCGCCCCATCGCCGCCGCCTTCCTCGAAGCCCAGCCCATGCTGATGATCGGCGCGGCGGACGCCGAGGGCCGCGTCTGGTCGAGCCTGCTCACCGGCGCGCCCGGCTTCGCCCGGGCCACCGGCCCGCACACGGTCTCGGTGGCCGCGGATCTCCCCGAGGGCACGCCCGACGGCGCCCCCGTGGGCACCCTCGCCCTCGACCCCCGCACCCGCCGCCGCATGCGCCTCAACGGCACCGCCCGGCGCAGCGGACGCGGCTTCACCATCGAGGCCGAGCAGGTCTTCTCCAACTGCCCCAAGTACCTCCAGAAGCGCGAGTGGTACGGCTCCGAGCCCACCGGCACCGCACCCGCCGCCGCGCGGCACGGCGAGGCGCTCACTCCCGACCAGATGCGCCGGATCGGAGCCGCGGACACCTTCTTCGTGTCCACCACCGCCCCCGACGGCGTCGACACCAGCCACCGCGGCGGCAACCCCGGCTTCGTCCGGGTCGACGCGCCGCGGGAGCTCAGCTGGCGCGACTACCCGGGCAACGCGATGTTCCTGACCCTGGGCAACCTGGAGTCGGACGGCCGCGCGGGGCTGCTCTTCCTCGACTGGGAGACGGGGCTGACCCTCCAGCTCACCGGCCTCGCGCACACCGAGTACGGCCCCGGGGAACGCGTCACCCGCTTCCGTGTCGACCGCACGATCGAAACCCCGAACGGCAGCCCCCTGCGCTGGTCACCCCCGGAGTACTCCCCGTCCAATCCCTGACCTGAGTCGTGGGCCGTCGTCCCGCGCCCACGGACCCCCGCGCCCTGGAGGCCCAGTGACCACCGCACCACCCCGCCCGCGCCCACGGATCGCGCTCACCTCGGCCGGCGTCAGCGTCACCGCCCTCCTCCTCCTGGTAGCGGTCGGAACCGTGCTCCACCAGCCCCTCCTCATCCCGCCCCTCGCCGCCAGCATGGCGCTCGTGGCCGGCGCCCCCGACCTGCCGCTCTCCCAGCCGCGCTCGGTCGTCGGCGGCCAACTGCTCTCGGCCCTCACCGGCTTCGCGGTCCTCACCGCCGTCGGGCCGGGCCCGTGGGGCGCGGCCGTCGCGGGCGGTCTCGCCCTCGGCGTGATGATGCTCGCCCGTACCCCGCACTCGCCCGCCGCGGCCACGGCCGTCATCGTCGCCCTCCAGGACCCGCCCTTGCGGTCGTTTCTCGGCCTTCTCGCCCTCGCCTCCCTGCTCCTGGTCGCCGTCGGTCTGGGCGCGGGCCGCGCCACGGGGCGGACGTATCCCGTCTACTGGTTCTAACCTCTTTCCATGCAGCAGGAGTTGAGGGTGGCGGCCTACGCCGTGTGTGTCCGGGACGGCGAGGTGCTCCTCGCCCGCTGGGTCGCGAAGGACGGCGCCAAACGGTGGACCCTGCCGGGCGGCGGCATGGACCACGGCGAGGATCCCGTCCACACCGTCGTCCGTGAGGTCGAGGAGGAGACGGGCTATCTGACCGAGCCGACCGCCCTCCTCGGCATCGACTCCATCCGGCGCTCCTGGCTCCGCCGGCTCGGCGGCCCCGGCGACTGGCAGGGCCTGCGGATCCTCTACGAGGCGCGGATCACCGGCGGCGCCCTGCGGAACGAGGAGGGCGGCTCCACCGACCTCGCCGCCTGGCACCCGCTCGACTCCGTGCCCTCCCTCACCCGTGTCGAACTCGTCGACATAGGCCTCCAGCTCTGGCGCGACCGGCCGCCCCTCGGGCGCTCGCACCTCACGGAGCACGAGAACCGCTGACCCGAAAGCCCGAAAGGCTGAAAAAGGCTCAACCGTCACGAGCGCGATCAACCCCCGCCGCCCTCCCACGGTCACCTCCCCCGACCGCAGCACGACGAACCGCAGCACAACGATCAGGGGAGCCCCGCATGTCAGCCGCCCGCACCGCCCGTACCGTCGTCGCCGCCACCCTCGTGGCAGGCCTCGCCGCCACCGCCCTCGCCGCCCCCGCCCTCGCGGCGCCCGTGAAGCCGGGCCACGCGGCCACCCAGCAGGCCCTGGACGCGGCCGTCGCCGACGGCGTGCCCGGCGCCGT
>NZ_JBEXSZ010000158.1:0-19150 GCF_040613865.1 Streptomyces sp. NPDC006197
CAGGAGATTGTGGGGCTGATGCAGATCATCGCACTCGGGGCCTTCGGCCTCGGTGTACTCACTGCGGCGCGACAGCCACCGTGCCCCGCGGGCCGCGCGGGCGCTGCCGCCCGCGCCCGCCCGCTCAGATCCGGCCGCGCGCGAGGCGGGTCAGGGGGCCCGTCAGCGGACCGGTCGGCGGCTTGGCCGTGGAGCGGCCGATGGCGAACGCGGCGCCGGCGACACCGGCGACGCCGGCCGCCGCACCGGCTGCCACGGCCTTGCGGTGCTTGACGGCCGTCCAGGCCGTGGCAGCCACGGTGGCCGCCTTGCTCGCGTTGGCCGTCACCAGCTCCCGGCCGCTCTGGAGGCCGTCGGCCACCGTCCGGCCGACGCGCTCGGTGGCCTGCGCCCCGGCCGATCCGGCCGTCTTCTCCGCGGCGGAGGCCGACGCGGTGGAAGCGCGCTTCGCGGTCCGTCGGGTCGCGGTGGTGGTCTTGCCGCCCGCCGTCTTCTTGGCGTTCGCGGTATCGGAATTCTTGGTGTTGTCACTCTCAGCAGTCATGACGTTCCTCCTTAGCCTCTCCATGTGAAAGAACACGGGTCCCTGGCCGTCTCAGCCACCGCTCCGGGGGAGCAGGGATCCCAGGGGCCCCAGATCCAGATTGAGGTCGTCCATCGACAGGCCGTACCGGTCGCAGAGTTCCTCCATGCGTTCCTGCAGGATCATCAAGGTCAGCCCGATGTGTTCCTCCTGATCTTCCGTCAAATCTCCTTGGTCGACCCGGTGCACGGCGGTGCGCTCCATCAGCTGCCGGAGCAGCTCGACGATGGTCAGGACGAGTTTGACGAGGTCCCGTTCCACCGTGTCCGCGTCCGTCCCCAGGCGCCGGGCCACCGCGGAGGCCTCGCTCTCCCGGCTCACCACGGCGCCGGCTCCTCTCCCGTGACGGACCGGATCACCGCACGCAGGTTGATGTGGACCAGGTCGACGTCCGCGACGGACAGGACGAGGTCGCCGGTGAGCACCGCTCCCCCGTTCAGGAGCCGGTCCAGGAGATCGATCAGGGCGACGGGCGGTCCGGTGACGGAGTCGGGGGTGGTGATGTCGCCGCCCGCGATCCGCGTGCCGTTCACCGTTCCCCACCTCCTTCCGTCCCGTACTGCTCCTCCTCGGTCACCGTGGCGAACGAGTACGGGGCCCACGGGCCGGTCACCTCGACGCGCACGCCCGGAGTGGCGTCGGCCGACGCACCGAGCGCGGCCATGAACCGGCCGACTTCGCCCGTGGGCACGAGATACGCCTCGTTCGCGATGTTCTCCCCCCGCGCGGGAGCCAGTCCGCCCTGCTGCGGCCGGTGGACGACCCGCGCTCGGGAGAGTCCCTCCGCCACCCGGACCGCCTCCTCGGCGGCGCCCGCGGCCGCGCGGTGGAGGTCCTGGGCGCTGCGGCGCTGGGCCCGGCGCCGCCGGAGGTAGGCGCGCCCCGGGCTCTCCGCGACCGCCTCCGCCTCTCCTTCCGCCTCCGGCGGCGCCACCGCGCCCGCGTCCGCGTAGACCTTCATGCCGAGCTCCACATGGCCGTCCAGGCGAGCCAGCAGGTCCAGGAAGCGACCGCGCCGAGCGGTGAGCATCTCGGCCACCCGGACGTCGTCCAGGTACACGGTCGCCAGCCGCATGGGCAGAACGGTCGTCCCCGCGAACGCGGCGTCGACCACCGCGTGGTGGGACCGGGCGATCACCTCCAGCCTGGCCATGTCCTCCAGCTGCGCGCGCAGCCCCTGTTCCCCGAACGCGCCGGACGGAACGGAGGACACCACCGCCGCGAGGCCGGCGGATTCGACCAGCCGCAGAGCCCTCCCGTCGACGCCGGCCAAGCGGGCGACGGCATCCCGCAGGGCGGGCTCGCCGACACGGCCGAGGGCGTAGACGTACGACATCTCCTCACCGACGTCGAGGGGCTCGTCCGCCCGCCGGAGCTGCGAGTCGGTGCTCACCGCGTCTCCTCCTCTTCTTCCTGCCGGGAAGCCCGCGCCGCACCGGGCGAGGGGCCGGTGAGCCCGGCCGCCGCCCTCAGCCGGGCCAGCTCGGCCCGCAGCCGCTCGTTCTCCTCGGCCGGTGACTCGCCCTCCGCGGTCGGAGCGGTCGCCACGGACCGGGTGGGCCCGGCCCGGGAGGAGAGCGAGGGATCGTGCTCCCACCAGTCGATGCCCATCTCCTTCGCCTTGTCGACGGACGCGACCAGCAGACGCAGCTTGATCGTCAGCAGTTCGATGTCGAGCAGGTTGATCCGGATGTCGCCCGCGATGACGATGCCCTTGTCGAGCACCCTCTCGAGGATGTCCGCGAGGTTCGCGGACGAGCCCTGCGCCCCGTACGCCGGTGCGGCTCGCGGAGAGCCCGGCATGCGGCCGGCCAGTGAATCGGACACGATGTCTCCCCTGTCCTGTGCTGCGGTGTCGGTCGGCGAGCGGAGGCCGCGGTGCGACGCCGGGAGCGACGGGCGGGCCCGGGCGCCCCGTCGGGGAGCCCGACGGCCTCCCCGGGGCGGTCGTCTGTCGGCGGTGTGGACTCAGCGGCTGCTCCGCGAGCCCTGCCAGTACTCCTCGGCCTCTTCGAGCCGGTCGAGGAGCTCGTCCTCGCGGCGGTCGAACTCGTCGGCGTCGATGCGGCCGCTCGTCAGCTCCTGTTCGAGCGCCGCCAGCTCCCCGCGCACCCGCCCGGGGTCGTAGTGCTCCCGCTCCGCGGCGAGGAGCACCTGGTCGAGAACCCAGGCGGTGCCGCGGACCGGGGCCAGCGGAAGGGTCAGAACGCCGGTGACGAGGCCCATGTCCCCTCACCTCCCCTTCCTCAGACGAAGCTGTACGGCGGCAGCGGTCCCGTGAGGGTGAAGTCGTACGCGTCCCCGCGCCGGTCGGCCTCGGCCCGCACCGCCTGGACGAACTCGTCCGTGCGCTCGGCCGGGACCAGGAACGAGGCGTTGAGGAAGTGGTTGCCGCCGACGTCGGCGACGGTGGAACGGGTGGCCGACCCGCCCAGCCGGGTCACGATCTCCCCGGCCTCCCGCTCGCCCCGGGCCGCGACCTCGCGCGAGACGAGCTCCCCCAGCGCGACCCGGTCCTCGTGGGTGCCGGAGCCGCCGCGGGTGCGTTCGTTGAGCTCCCGGGCCTGCTCGGAGTCGGCGAGGACCGCGCGGAGCATGTCGTCCTCGTCCCGGCCGGCCTTGAGGTGGTACTCGACGTGACCGTCGAGCTCGGCGAGCCGCTGCCGGTACGCCGGCTCCTCCCGGTCCAGGACGTCGGCGACGCGCTCGTCGTCGGGGCCGAGCAGGCCGAAGCGCATCGGCAGGGTCGCTCCGTCGGCCATGAGCGACTCCAGGACGTTCTGATGGGCCATGACGTCGCGCCGCTTGGCCCGCAGGCCGGGAGGCGCGTCGCTCACGACGGCCGTCAGGGTGCCGGTGCGGACGGTGCGCAGGGGCGACGGCGGATCGCCGACTCCTCGCAGACCGTCCAGGCGCACGGGGTGCGTGGCGTCGGTGATGGCGTAGACGTACGTGGACAAGGTGTCACTCCTCTCGCTTCCGGGCCGTCTGGCGGCCGGTCGTCGACTTGCGGACCGGGCGCTTTTCGGACTCCTCCTCGGAATCGTCGCGCTTGCCCTTCAGCGTGTCCGTGAAGGCCTCCACGGCGCCGCTCAGCGCTCCTTTGGACTTGCCCTTGGCGCCACTCTCGGTCATCTCGCCGACGATGTCGGTGAGTTGGGTGGGCGCCTTGCGGCCGGATTCCAGGTCGAGGCGGTTGCACGCCTCCGCGAACCGCAGGTACGTGTCGACGCTGGCGACGACCACCCGGACGTCGATCTTGAGGATTTCGATTCCGACCAGGGAGACGCGGACGAACGCGTCGATCACGAGCCCTCGGTCAAGAATGAGTTCGAGAACGTCGTAGAGATTTCCCGAACCACTGCCACCGGTCGTGGGATTGTTCTGCTGGACGAGTGTCACGGTGAAGCTCCTTCCGGTGATCGCGCGGGGCCGGCGACGGCCGGGGACCCGCCGGTCACCCGCTGGTTTCAGCGGCGGTCGATCTGCCCCCTCGCGTAACGGCGAACGCGTTCGTAGGCGACGAGTCGCCCTTCGGCGTCGAGTTCGACGTGGTAGGTCGCCATGACACTCATGGTGTCGGGGACCTTTTCGAGTTCGACCACTTCCACGTCCGCGGACCAGCCCTCGCCGCTGCCCTTCACCGCCGAGACGGCTCCCGGCTCGCACCGGAGCAGGTCCGCGAGCTGGCCGGAGGCGCGGCGCATGGCGGTGGCGATGTCGCAGCGCCCGCCGGCGGCGGCATCGACCGTCCCGCCTTTCCTGTCGTCGGTCATGTTCCTGATCTCGCCTTCGTGCCTCTGGAGATCGGTCCGGAGGAATTCTCCGGCCGTCGAATGCGGCTGCGGTTCGCGTGCCCCTGCAATCCGAACGTATGCGTGGTAGCGGCCGATTCACCGAGCGGTCGGTGGCACCCCGCGCATTTCGCTCCCGCGGTTTCCGCGCTCGAAAGTCCCGTCTTCGCGCGGGTGGGCGGGCACGGAACCCGTCGGACCCCGGCGAAAGGGACGTCGTGACGATCTCGGGAATCCTCAGCGCCTTGGACACCGGGGCGTCGACCGGACGGAGCGCCCGGTCCGGGTCGTGCTCTTTGCCCTCGGGGCGGCGGCCCCGGACCGCGTCCTGGGCGACGTCCGTCCTCCCGGGCGCCGAGGTCCGCGGCCCGTTCAGTCGCCCTCGGGGAAGGCGTCGGCCCGTACGTGGGGCATGGGGCGGCTGGAGACCCGGTACGGCTCGCCGGGTGGGCACGCGGTCGGGGTGACGCGCACGGTCAGCGGTCCCGCCCACTCGTAACCCTTGCTCTCCCCGTACCGGGCCAGATCGTCCGTCAGGGACTCGCCCACGTCACCTCGGCCGCGGCGGACCAGCTCCTCGTGCACCCCGGCGTCGAGTTCCACCTCGTAGGCGTTCGGTACGACCACTCTGCTCTCGCTGCACACCACGGCGTGGTCGTCGCACTCGTGGTGCAGCGCGTCGACCAGCTCGACGTGTTCGCGGTGGCGGACCTTGGATACCAGCCTGTTCTGCCAGCGTTCCAGGGCGCGTTCCCACCGCGAAAGCCCTTCCCCCGCCGTGTGCCTGCCGCCCTTCACCGTCGCCCGCGCAGCCGCCCGAGCAGCCTGCGGGCCTGGTCGCGCCTGCGGGGGTCGGCGGCGGCACGACGGGCCGACGCGATCGTCCGCCGTCCCTGCGGACTGCGGGTGAACTGCTTGATGCGGGTGATCAGTCCGGACATGGTTCCTCCTCGGGCCGTGTGCGGTCCGCTTACCCGGGGACGCCCGGAGCATGTCGGCGACCTTCGGCGGTGCGCGACGCGCGGCGGGCAACCACCGTGCGGGCGACGGGCCTTGAGGCCGGCCGCCCGCACGGTGCCCCGTCCGCTCACCCGCGGGGAGACCGCGTCAGGGACTCGTCGTCGACACCGCGTACACGCGGGGGAAGGCCGGGTCGGTGAGGTCGACCGTGATGGCGGTGTGGGGGCGGGGTTTCTCGCGGGTCACGGTGGTGCCCGCCCAGGTCACGCCGGGGGCGAAGGTCCAGCCGGCGATGTCGGCGTCGCGCTCGCCGACGGTGATCCGGTCCGGGGCGAGCGCGGAGCGGGCGGTCCCGGACTCGGCGAGGAAGGCGTCGAGACCGCCGGCGGTCGTCGTGAACTGGACGTACAGCCGACTGGTCTTCCAGTTGCTGGTCTCGTAGTAGGCGACGTCCCAGGCCCCGGAGGGGATCGGGATCTCGAAGACCCGGCGCTTCATCAGCGAGGGCCAGTTGTCCTGGAGGCCGGCCGCCGAGGACTCGCGCTCCTTGTCGCGGCCGCTGTCGCGGCTCTGGCCGGCGGAGATGACGAGGTAGCCGGCCGGGATGCCGACGAGCAGCACGATGATGACGGCCGTCAGCCAGCGGCGGCGGATCATGTGCCGGCGGTCCTCGGGCAGCTTGTCCTGCGGGGGGCGGGGCAGGGTGGTCTGCTGAGGCAGGACGGTCTGCTGGGGCGGGGTCATGAAGAGGGTTCCTCGGGGGTGCGTGCGGGCCGGCCCGAGGTCCCGTTGCGCAGGGCCTGGGCGTAGCGCTCGTACCGTTCGTACCGCTCGACGCGGCGCCGGTTGGCGCGGCGGAAGCGGCGGGCGACGAGCCGGGCGAGGTCGGCGGCGCCGACCATGCCGGCCTCGGGACCGAGCTGGGCGCGGGTGATGCGGGCCTCGGGGCGGTAGCCGCGGCCGGTGAGGTGGCGGCGGAAGGCGTCCCTCGCGGGGCCGATGAGCAGGTCGTCGGCGGCGGAGACGCCTCCGCCGATGACGAAGCAGGAGGGGTCGAGGGCGGCGGCGAGGTTGGCGATGCCGACGCCGAGCCACTGGCCGATGTCCTGGAACAGCTCGACGCACATGGCGTCGCCCTCGCGGGCGAGCTCGGTGATGAGGGGGCCGGTGATCTCGGAGACGTTCCCCTTGACCCGCTCGATGATCTCGTACGCGACCGGGGAGTCGGCGGCGGCCAGCTCGCGGGCCTCGCGGACCAGCGCGTTCCCCGAGCTGTACTGCTCCCAGCAGCCGCGGTTGCCGCAGGGGCAGCGGTGGCCGCCGGGGACGACCTGCATGTGGCCGAACTCTCCGGCGACGCCGTACTTGCCCCGCTTGACCTGGCCGTCCTCCAGGATGGCGCCGCCGATGCCGGTGCCGAGGGTGATCATGACGAGGTGGTCCTCGCCGCGTCCGGCGCCGAAGCGCCACTCGGCCCAGGCGGCGGTGTTGGCGTCGTTGTCGACCATGACGGGGACCGCGAGGCGGCCCTGGAGGGCGTCGCGGAGGGGTTCGTTGCGCCAGGCGAGGTGCGGGGCGAAGAGGACCCGGGCCCGGTCGGCGTCGACCCAGCCGGCCGCGCCGATGCCGACGGCGTGCACGTCGTGCCGGTCGGAGAGGTCCAGGACCAGTTCGACGATGGTGTCCTCGACGACCTTGGGGCTCTTGGACTTGTCCGGGGTCTCCGTGCGGAGCTTCTCCAGGATGTTGCCGTCGGCGTCGACGACGCCGGCCATCACCTTCGTACCGCCGATGTCGATGCCGACGGTCGGCACCCGGGGGGCCGTCAGGTGGGAGCGCCGCTCCCGGGTCCCGACGGTCCGCAGCACGGTCCCGCGGGCGGCTCCCCGGTGGGCGAGGTCACGGTAGGTACTCATCGGCTCCGATTCTGCCAGGTGGGGTGTGAAGGGGCCGTTATGCGCCGGTCGGCCGCTCCAGCTCGTGGCGCAGGTCCTCCAGCTCGCTGCCGCCCGCCATCTGCCGGGTCAACTCGTCGAGCGTGACGGAGTCCTTGGTGTGGCTCGCGGCCATGACGCCCCGCTTGAGGAGGACGAAACGGTCGCCGACGAGGTAGGCGTGGTGCGGGTTGTGGGTGATGAGAACCACTCCGAGGCCTTCGTCGCGGGCGGCCGCCACGTACTTCAGGACGACCCCGGACTGCTTGACGCCGAGCGCGGCGGTCGGTTCGTCGAGGACGAGGACCTTGGCGCCGAAGTGGACCGCGCGGGCGATGGCCACGCACTGGCGCTCGCCGCCGGAGAGGGTGCCGATGGGCTGGTCGACGTCCCGGAGGTCGATGCCCATGCGCAGCAGCGCCTCGCGGGTCGTGGTGCGCATCAGCTCGACGTCGAGCCGCTTGAGCGGACCCCTGCCCCTGGTGGGTTCGGAGCCGAGGAAGAAGTTCCGCCAGACCGGCATGAGGGGGACGACGGCGAGGTCCTGGTAGACGGTGGCGATGCCCCGGTCGAGGGCGTCGCGCGGGTTGGCGAGGGTGACCTCCTCGCCCTCGATGCGGAAGGTTCCGGCGTCGTGCCGGTGGAGACCGGCGACGATCTTGATGAGGGTGGACTTGCCGGCGCCGTTGTCACCGAGGACGCAGGAGATCTCGCCCGCGTTCACGTCCAGGGAGACGCCTTCGAGGGCCCGGATGTTTCCGTAGTACTTGCTGACGTCCTCAAGACTGACCAGGCTCATTTGACGGCCTCCACGCGCTTGCGGATCCAGGCGTTCAGCAGGGTCGCCAGGAGGAGCATCGCTCCCAGGAAGAACTTGAACCAGTCGGGGTTCCACTCGGCGTACACGATGCCCTTGCTGGTCATGCCGAAGATGAGGGCGCCGACCGCCGAGCCGATGGCCGAGCCGTACCCGCCGGTGATCAGGCAGCCGCCGATGACGGCCGCGATGATGTAGATCAGCTCGTTCCCGACGCCTTCGCCCGACTGGACGACGTCGAAGGAGAAGAGCAGGTGCTGGCCGGAGATCCAGGCGCAGAAGGCGACGCCCGTGTAGAGGCCGATCTTCGTGCGGTGGACGGGGACGCCGACCGCGCGGGCCGCGTCGGCGCCGCCGCCGACGGCGAAGATCCAGTTGCCGAAGCGGGTGCGGAGCAGGATCCAGGTGGCGAGCGCGACGAGGCCCAGCCACCACAGGATGGTGACCTTGAACTCGACGCCGCCGATCGTCGCCTCCGAGGCGAAGAGCTTCCGCGCGGAGGGGAAGCCCTCCATGTCGGCGATGGTCTTGGTGGAGACGGTGCCGCTGATCAGTTTGGTGAGGCCCAGGTTCAGGCCGGTCAGCATGAGGAAGGTGCCGAGCGTGATGATGAAGCTGGGGAGTTTGGTGCGGGTCAGCATGAAGCCGTTGAAGGCGCCGATCGCCAGGGTGACGAGCAGCGAGACGCCGACGCCGACCCAGACGTTCGCCGTCATCTGGTAGCTGAACATCGAGGAGACCAGCGCGGAGCTGGTGACCAGGACGCCGGCGGAGAGGTCGAACTCGCCGCCGATCATCAGCAGGGCGACCGGGACGGCCATGATGCCGAGGGTGGAGGCCGCGTAGAGGACCGTGCCGAGGCTGGAGGGCTTGAGGAAGCTGTCGGCGGCCACCGCGAAGAAGGCGAAGACGGCGATCGCGCCGACGACCGAGCCGAGCTCGGGGCGGGCGAGCAGCTTCTTCAGGGGGGTGGTGCGCAGCAGCCGTTCGTCGACGTGGTCGACACCGTCCGACGGCGGGGCGGTGGAGCTCATCGGGTGCCCCGATCCGCGTACTGCTTCAGCGCGGCGGCCTGGTCCCTGGTGATGATCTGGGGGCCGGTCAGGACCGGCTTGCCGCCGCCGAGGACGTCGGCGTTGTAGCGGTACAGCCAGAGCAGGTCGACGGCCTCGTAGCCCTGGAGGTAGGGCTGCTGGTCGACGGCGAAGCCGAGGGTGCCGGCCTCCAGGGCGGTCGCGACCTTGGCGTTGAGGTCGAAGGTGTCGACCTCGGCCTTGCTGCCGGCGCTCTTCGCGGCCTGGACGGCGGTGTCGGCGAAGGGGGCGCCGAGGGTGACGACGGCGTCGACGTCCTTGTCGGACTGGAGCTTGGCCTCGATGGAGGCCTTGACGTCGGGCATGTTGGTGCCGTCGACGTACAGGTTCACCAGCTCGCCGCCGAAGGTCTTCTTCACTCCGGCGCAGCGCTGCTCGTGGCCGACGTTGCCCTGCTCGTGCAGGACGCAGAGGGCCTTCTTCTTCCCGCGCTTGTCGAGTTCCTCGCCGACGGCCTCGCCGGCGACGGTCTCGTCCTGGCCGATGTGGGTGAGCGCGCCGTAGGCCTTGGACTGCTCGGCGCCCGAGTTCACGGTGATCACCGGGATGCCGGCCTTGACGGCCTTCTCGACGGCGGCCTTCACGGCGTCGGGCTTGGCGAGGGTGACGACCAGTCCGTCGACGCCCTTGGCGACGTACGAGTCGATCAGCTGCGCCTGCTCCTTGCCCTCGTCGTTGTGGGCGTAGAGGAAGTTGATGTTGTCCTTGACGGCGGCCTGCTTGGCGCCGTTCTGGACGATGTCCCAGAAGGTGTCGCCGTCACCCGAGTGGGTCACCATCGCGAAGGTCCAGCGGGGGGTGTCGACGGCCGCCCTGCCCTGGGCCGCGGCGGCCTTGCGGGCGTCCTCCGCGCGCTTTCCGCCGGTGCTGCTGCACCCGGCGAGCGCCGCGGTGAGTGCGAGGGCGAGCACGGCGCCGACTGCGGCGCGTACCCCTCCTGTCCGAAGCCTGGTCACGAGGCCGTGCCCTCCTTTGTGTCCTTCTGCGTGCATTGCAGTATCGGTCATGCGGGTCGTGGCGCTCGTCAGGGGGGTTGCCCGGGTCAGGGGCGGACCATCAGCTGGAACTCGAAGGAGTAGCGGGCGGCCCGGTACAGGTGGGAGCCGTACTCGACGGCGCGTCCGGTGTCGTCGAAGGTGACGCGCTCCATGGTGAGCAGCGGCGCGCCCTCCGGCTCGTCGAGGAGCGCGGCCTCCTCGGCGGTCGCGGCGCGGGCGCCGACGGCCTGGCGGGCGCTGTGCAGGGTGAGCGCGGCGGAGCGGAGCATGCGGTAGAGGCCGGTGGTCTCCAGACGTTCGGTGTCGGGGTCGACGAGCCCCGCGGGCAGGTGGTTGCGCAGGTACGCCATCGGCTCGCCGTGCGCGGTGCGGAGCCGTTCGAGGTAGTGGACCTCGGTGCCCTCGGGGACGCCGAGGGCGGCCGCGACCGGTCCCGCGGCGGGTTCGAGCCGGTTGGCCAGGACCCGGGTGGCGGGGCGCTGTCCGGCGGCGGCGAGGTCGTCGTAGAGGCTGCTGAGCTCCATCGGGCGGCGGACCCTGCTGTGCAGGACCTGGGTGCCGACGCCGCGGCGGCGGACCAGGAGGCCCTTGTCGACGAGGGACTGGATGGCCTGGCGGACGGTGGGCCGGGAGAGGCCCAGGCGGGTGGCGAGGTCGATCTCGTTGCCGAGGAGGGTGCCCGGGGTGAGCGTCCCGTTCTCCACGGCGCTCTCCAGCTGCTGGGCGAGCTGGAAGTAGAGCGGGACCGGGCTGGTGCGGTCCACGGAGAGCGGAGGCAGGGGGGAGCCGGACTGCTTGGGCACGGGGCGAGCGTAGCCCGGGGCCGCTGAGGACCGGAAGGCGATGACGGGAAGTCGTGACGTCCGGTTGTCCTGACAAATCCTTGACAGTCGGGCCGCCCGCCTCCACGGTGGGGCCATGCGCATCGGACTGATCGGTACGGGACGGATCGGGAGTTTCCACGCGGGGGTGCTGGCCCGGCATCCGGAGGTCGAATCGCTGGTCCTGGCGGACGCGGACGCCGTCCGGGCGGCCGGGGTGGCGGGGGCGCTCGGCGCGGAGGCGGCGCCGGACGTGGACGCGCTGCTCGGGCACGCCCTGGACGCCGTGGTGATCGCCTCGGCGACGGCCGCGCACGCGGAGCTGATCGCCCGCGCCGCCCGGGCGGGCCTGCCGGCCTTCTGCGAGAAGCCGATCGCCCTGGACGTGCCGGGGACGCTGAGGGCGCTCGACGCGGTGGCGGAGGCGGGCACGGTGCTCCAGCTGGGGTTCATGCGCCGCTTCGACACGGGGTACCGGGCGGCGCGCGAGGCCGTGCGGTCGGGGCGGCTCGGCCGGCTGCACACCGTGCGGGCGGTCACCTCCGACCCGGAGCCGCCGCCCGCCGCGTACCTGCCGCTCTCCGGCGGCCTCTTCCGCGACTGTCTCGTGCACGACTTCGACGTCGTCCGCTGGGTGACCGGGCGGGAGGTCGTCGAGGTGTACGCGACGGGCTCGGACACCGGGCCGGCGATGTTCCGGGAGGCCGGCGACGTGGACACGGCCGCGGCCGTGCTCACCCTGGACGACGGCACGCTGGTGACGGCGACCGCGACCCGGTGCAACGGCGCCGGGTACGACGTCCGCATGGAGCTGGCGGGCGAGCGGGACCAGATCGTGGTGGGCCTGGACGACCGGGCCCCGCTCGTCTCGGTGGAGCCGCAGGGCCCGCCCGCCCCGGGCAAGCCCTGGCCCGGCTTCCTGGAGCGGTTCGCCCCCGCGTACGAGGCGGAGCTGGACGCCTTCGTACGGCTGGCGCGCGGCGAGGCACCCAACCCCTGCGACGGCCGGGAGGCCCTGGCGGCGCTCCGGATCGCCGAGGCGTGCGAGCGGTCGCGGCGGGAGCGGAGGCCGGTCCGGCTCGCCGGGGCGGGTGAGCCGGCCGGGGGCGGCGGGGCCGGTTCAGCCGGCTGACAGCACCGTGCCCTGGGCCACCGCGCACAGCGTCTCGGCGCCCTGCTCGTCGACGGTCGACAGGTCGCAGCGCACCACCGCCTGCCGCCGCCCGGCGTGGACCACCTCCGCCCGGGCACGCAGCACGCCGCCCGTCGCGGGCCGGACGTACTGGATGGAGAACCCGGCCGTCAGCACGGCCGGGCCGAGCTCGGCGCCCGCGGCGAAAGTGATCGCGTTGTCCGCCGCGTACGAGAGCACCCCGCCGTGCAGGAAGCCGTTCTGCTGTCTCAGCTCGTCGCGACGGTCCAGCTCCAGGACCGCTCGACCCGCGCCGAATTCGGTGAGGCGGGCACCGACGAGCCGGCTGAACGGCTGCGCGTCGAGGACCTTCCGGGCGAGGTCGAGGTCGAGGGCGGGGGTCTGATCGCTCAAGGGTTCACCACCGGACGGGTAGATGACGGGTCCCGCGCATGAGCATGCCGGGCAGCCACTCCAACGAGCGGGGATCCGCGTCGAGTTCCAGCCGGGGGAAGCGCTCCAGGAGCGTCCGGAGGGCGATCCTGCCCTCCAGGCGGGCGAGCGGCGCGCCCAGGCAGTAGTGGATGCCGTGGCCGAAGGCGAGGTGGCCCTTGGTGTCGCGGCGGATGTCGAAGCGGTCGGGCTCGGGGAAGCGGGCCGGGTCCCGGTCGAGTGCGCCGATCCCCACCAGGACGCTCTGCCCCGCCGGGATGACGGTGTCGCCGATGGCGAAGGGCTCCCGGGTGAAGCGGAAGGTGCCGGTCTCCACCGGTCCGTCGTACCGCAGGGACTCCTCGATCGCCCCGTCGAGCAGGTCCGGGTCCGCGCGCAGGGCGGCGAGCTGCTCGGGGTGGGTGAGCAGGTTGCGGACGGTGTTGGAGATCAGGTTGACGGTGGTCTCGTGGCCGGCGATCAGCAGAAGGTAGGCCATGGCCCGGAGTTCGGGTCCGGAGAGCCGGTCGCCGTCCTCGGCGCGGGCGGCGATCAGACCGGAGAGCAGGTCGTCGGCGGCCCCCGCGGCCCGCTTGTCCTCGATGAGTCCGTCGAGATAGCCGCCGAAGCCCTCCAGGGCGTCGAGGATGCCCCGCTCGCCGGTCGGGGTGACGAGCTCGTTCGACCAGCCGCGGAAGGTCTCGCGGTCCTCGGCGGGAACGCCGAGGAGCTCGCAGATGACGGTGATCGGCAGCGGGAAGGCGTAGGCGTCGACGAGGTCGGCGCGGCCGGCCGGCTCCATGGCGTCGGCGAGTTCGTGGGTGAGCCGCTCGATGCGGGGGCGCAGGCTCTCGACCCGGCGGCCGGTGAACTCCGCCGTGACCAGGCGGCGCAGCCGGGTGTGGTCGGGGGCGTCCGCCGCGAGGAGGTGGACGCCGATGATCTCCTCCTCCGGGGGCCGGACGCCGATGACGGACGGGGACTTGGCGAGACGGGGATCGGCGAGCGCCGCGCGCCCTTCCTCGTGCCCGACGACCAGCCAGAACTGGAAGCCGTCGGGCATCCGCACCTCGTGGACGGGGCCTGCTTCACGGAGCTTCGCGTAGTAGGGGTACGGATTCGCGGTGAAGTCCGCGCCGTGCTCCCCCAGTTCGATGACGGACATCGAAGCAGACTATCCGACTAGTCGTTGCCGTCCTCGTCGACGAGGCCCGCGTCGTGCACCAGGAGCGCGATCTGGACGCGGTTGTTGAGGCCGAGCTTGGCGAGGATCCGGGAGACGTGGGTCTTGACCGTGGGGACGCCCATGTACAGCTCGGCGGCGATCTCGGCGTTCGACCGGCCGTGCCCGACGGCGACGGCCACCTCCCTCTCGCGGTCCCCGAGTTCGGCGAGGCGCCCGGCGGCCGTGGCGCGTCGCGGTGAGCGCTCCGGCCGCTCCACGACGTGGGCCATGAGCTGGCGGGTGACGGCCGGCGAGAGGACGGGGTCGCCCGCGGCGACCCGGCGGACGGCGGCGACGATCTCCGCGGGCGGGGTGTCCTTGAGGACGAAACCGGCGGCACCGGCCCGCAGGGCGCGCAGCACCTGCTCGTCGGCGTGGAAGGTGGTGAGGACGACGACCTCGGGGGCGCCGGGGCGGGCGCGGAGCCGCTCGGTGGCGGTGAGGCCGTCCACGTGGGGCATGCGGATGTCCATGAGGATGACGTCCGGGGCGTGCCGGGCGACGAGTTCGGGGACGTCCCGGCCGTCGGTGCCCTCGCCGACGATCTCTAGGTCGTCGGCGCCGCCGAGCATGAAGGTGAGGCCCGCGCGGACCAGGGGGTCGTCGTCGACGATCAGCAGCCGGATGGTCATGGGGGCCACGGTAGCCGCGCGTGCGGCGGGATCGGCCGGGAGGTCATGCCGGCCACGGCAGCCAGGCGTGCAGGGCGAAACCGCCGTCGGGGGCCGGGCCGTGCTCCAGCCGGCCGCCGGCGAGGGCGGCGCGTTCGGTGAGGCCGATGAGGCCCTGGCCGGAGCCGGGGACGTGGGGCACCGGGCCCGCGGGGGCCGGGTTGTGGATGTCGACGGTGAGGCCTTCGCCGGGCCGGCCGCGGACGGTGACGGTGACGGTGGCGCCGGGGGCGTGCTTGCGGGCGTTGGTGAGGGCCTCCTGTGCGATGCGGTAGACGGTGCGGCCGGTGGCGGCGGGCACCGCGGCCGGGTCGTCGACGGTGGTGTCGAGGACGACCTCCGTACCGGCCTCGCGGGACTCGTCGACCAGCGCGTCGAGGGTGGCGAGGGTGGGCTGGGGCCGGTCGCCGTCGCCGTTCTCGCCGGGGGCGCGCAGGACGCCGATGATCTCGCGGAGGTCCTGGAGGGCTTCGTGGGCGCTGTCGCGGATGACTCCGGCGGCGCGGGCGATCTGCTCGGGCGGGGCGTCCGGCCGGAACTCCAGGGCTCCGGCGTGCACGCTCAGCAGGGTGAGCCGGTGGGCGAGCACGTCGTGCATCTCGCGGGCGATGGCCTCGCGGGCGAGCCGCTGGGCCTGGGCGGCGCGCAGTTCGGCCTCGGCCTCGGCGCGGCGGGCCCGTTCCCTGAGGGCTTCAACGAGCTGGCGCCGGGAGCGGACGAGCATGCCCCAGGCGGTGACGAGGAGGATGAGGACGAAGCCGAGGGCGACGGAGAGACCGGCGTTGGTGGTGGGGTCGGGGCGGACGAAGACCTGGGCGACGGAGGTGGCGACGGCGAGCGCGCCGATCCAGGCGATCTCGCGGAACGGGCGGCGTACGGCGACGCTGAACAGGCTCGCGAGGAGGGCTCCGGCGGCGACCGGGGCCACGAGGTTCACCAGGGAGAGGGCGACGGCGAGCCCGACGGGCCACCGTCGGCGCAGCCAGAGGGCGCAGCAGGCGGCGGCGCCGGCCAGTTGGTCGACGAGGGTGACGGTCTCGCTGGTGTACTGCGCGCTGGCGTCGGCGGCGAGGAGACCGACGAACGCGGCGAGGAGGAACAGGACGGTGTCCACGGTCCAGTCGCGGAGGGTACGGCGGGGCCTGGCCGCCCCGGTCCCGCCCGGTTCGGCCAGGTGGGAGGGGAGCAGCCAACGCTGCCGGTCCGTACGAGTCATGTCCGCAAATGTACGCAGGCCGGGCGCGTGCCGGCGGTCGTGCGGGCCGTCGGGATACCGGAGTCGCCGGGGCCGATACTTTGGTATCGGCCGCCGTAGACGACCGGCGGACGCGGCCCGTCGGCCCAGCCGGTCATGATCGACCCATGAAGAGTTTTCTTGAGAGTCTCGGCGGTCTGCTGTTCGTGGCTGGCGTCGCCGGTGTGATCCGCGAGCTGACCGGCGGCTGGTTCCACTTCCTGGGTCTGACCCGGTTCCTCACGGAGAACGTGGGGTTCCTGGAGGGCCGGGAGCTGTTCGCGAACATCGTCGTCGCGGTGCTCGGCCTGGCCCTGGCGATCGCGGGGAGCCGAATAGCGAAGGCCTGAGACCCGGCGGGGTCAGGAGCTCGCCGCGTCGAGGCGGGTGACCTCGGCGAGGTGCTCGGCCATGCGGTGGGAGACCGAGCCGCTGGTGTAAAGGACGCCGCCGATGACGCCGGCGGGCACGGACACGCCCAGAACGGCGAGGAGTTCGGGCCAGTCGCGTTCGTTGACGCAGCGGCTGTCGCTGTTGTGGAGGTTCTCGCTGGTGAACCGGGAGGTGCACTCGCGGCTGTACTCACCGGTCTCGTAAGGCGTGAAGAGGAGCACCGCGAACCAGATCCACAACAGCCCGGCCACGGCGAGGAGTCCGAGCCCCCATGCCTGGGTGCGGCGGGCTCGGGCACGGAACTGTATGTCGTACGGAAGTGAACGCATGGGGCAAGAACCTACCGGGCGTCCTGGTCCGCGGCGCGGCGGCCCCAACTCGTCCCCGCGAGGACCAGCACGGCGCCCACGGCACCGACGGCGCCGGGGCGGTCGCCGGCGAGGGCGATGCCCGCGGCGGCGGCCCAGAGCGGCTCCGTACCGAGGAGGAGGCTGACCCGGGAGGGCGAGGTGCGGCGGACGGCCCACATCTGCACGAAGAAGGCGAAGAGCGTGCAGAAGACGGAGAGGAAGAGGAGCCCGGCCCACTCGCGCGGGCCGAAGTCGAGGGCGACGGCCCAGGGTGAGGCGCCGGTGCCGGGGAGGGCGGCGATGACGGCGAACACGGCGACGGCGGAGCCGAGTTGGACGGTGGTGAGGGAGAGCGAATCGGCCGACCGGACCGCCTTGATCCGGGACATGGCCAGGACGTGGACGGTGCGGGCGAGAGCGGCGAGCAGCATGAGCAGATCGCCGAGGGAGGGGGCGGTGAACCCGCCGCCCTGGGTCAGCAGCACGACGCCGGCGACGGAGAGCGCGGCGGCGGCGAGGAAGGCGCGGGGAGGGAAGGTGCGGGTGACGGCGGCCTCGGCGAGCGGGGTGAAGATCATGGTGAGGCTGATGATCAGGCCCGCGTTGGTGGCGGAGGTGTGGACGACGCCGTACGTCTCCAGGAGGAAGATCCCGCTGAGGATCAGCCCGAGGGTCGCGGCGCCGCGCCACTGGGCCGCGCTCAGGGCCCGGAGCCTGCTCCACCCGGCGGCGGCGAGGACGGGCAGCACCACGGCGAACCGCAGCACGAGGACCGCGATGACGGTGTGGCCGGTGGTGATGCCCTTGGCGGCGAGATAGCTGGTGCCCCAGACGAGGGCGACGAGCAGGACGGGCAGGTCGGTGAGCCAGGCGCGGCGCGGCGCGCCGAGGGACACGGGTGCGGCAATCGAGGACATCGCGGGCCGGTTCTCCGAACTCTCTGGGTGGGGTGGAGACTTCGACGGCTCGCACTCGGAGCGATCACCGTACCCGGACAGGCCCGTGGCGGCTACACCTTTCCTTCGTCCGGCTCGGCGGCTCCGGTCAGTAACTGCCGTACGTGGGGCGGCCGGCCAGTTCGTACGTGTGGAGGGCGACGCCCGCGGCGGTGGTGCGTGCGTCGGTGAGACGGAAGGCGGTGGGGCGGACCCCGTCGGTGAAGAGGCGGCGGCCGGTGCCCAGCACCACGGGGAAGACGTGCAGGTGGAGGGTGTCGATGAGGTCGTGGTCGAGGAGGGTCCGGGCGAGGCCCGCGCTGCCGTGCATCTGGATCTCGCCGTCGGTGCGCTCCTTGAGGGCGGCGACCTCCTTGACGACGTCGCCGCGGAGCAGGGTGGTGCCCTCCCAGTCCGCGGAGGTGAGGGTGGTGGTGGCGACGTACTTGGGGAGGGCGTTGAGCTTGGAGGCGACGGGGTCGGCGGGGTCGGTGTGCTGGGGCCAGTAGCCCGCGAAGATGTCGTACGTGCGGCGGCCGAGGAGGAAGGCGGTCGGGCGGGCGAAGATCTCGGTGATGCGCCGTCCGAAGTCCTCGTCGCCGAACGGCACGGACCAGCCGCCGTGCTCGAAGCCGCCGCTGGGGTCCTCCTCGGGGCCTCCGGGGGCCTGGACGACGCCGTCGAGGGTGAGGAACTGGGTGAGGCTGAGGGTGGCCATGGCGGGTGCCCTTTCTGTTCTCCGGACCATCGTGTCTCACCCCTTCCGACTCCACCGCCCGGCGGAAGTCATCGGTGATCGGGGTGGCGTCGCGCCGGTCGGGTCGGCGTCCGATTCCCGCCAGCGTCCGGGCGCCCCGCCGACTTTCATTGAACCCGCAACCAGTTGGTTCTTCTCACGGAGGTTTCGGGATGTCCACGATGAACGGCACGGCGGTCCTGGTGACGGGTGGCAGCCGGGGGATCGGCGCGGCGACGGCGGTGCGGCTGGCCCGGGAGGGCGCCGACGTGGCCTTCACCTACGTCCAGGACGAGGCGCGGGCCAAGGAGGTCGCCGCGCGGATCGAGGCGGCCGGCCGCAAGGCGCTGCCCCTGCGGGCCGACGCAGCCGACGCCGGGGACGCGGCGGGCGCGGTGGAGTGGGCGGCGGACGCCCTCGGCCGCCTCGACGTCCTGGTGAACAACGTCGGCGCCGGCGTCCTCGGCCCGCTGGAGTCGCTCTCCCTCGCGGACGTGGACCGGGTCCTGGCGGTGAACGTCCGGGCGGCCTTCCTCGCCTCGCAGGCGGCGGCCGCGCGGCTGCCCGAGGGCGGCCGGATCGTCACGATCGGCACCTGCATGACCCAGCGGGTGCCGGGCCCCGGCGGGAGCCTCTACACGATGAGCAAGGCCGCGCTGATCGGCCTGACGAAGGCGCTGGCCCGGGAGCTGGGCGGGCGCGGGATCACGGCGAACATCGTCCACCCCGGTCCCGTCGACACCGACATGAACCCGGCGGACGGGCCGTACGCGGAGGGGCAGGCGGCCATGACGGCGCTCGGCCGCTTCGGCACCCCGGACGAGGTGGCGGCGATGGTCGCCTTCCTGGCGGGGCCCGGCGGGCGGTACGTGACGGGCGCCGAGTTCTCGGTGGACGGCGGGCACGCCGCGTAACGCCCGCACCCGGGACCAGGCGAGCGATCCGACGTACGGGGAGTTGGGGAGGAGCGGGGACTCCTCGGTCCAGAAACCCTCGTCGATGGAGCCGTACACCTCGTCCGTGGAGATGTGCACGACCCGC
>NZ_JBEXSZ010000159.1:0-18311 GCF_040613865.1 Streptomyces sp. NPDC006197
AGGAGATCGCCTTGAAGCAGCACATCGCCACCACCCGCACCGCCCTCGTCACCGGTTCCTCCCGGGGGATCGGGCGGGCGATCGCCCGGCGGCTCCGGCGCGCGGGCCGCGGCGCCGCCGCAAGGGCCCGCTGATCGGTGCCGTCGCCGGAGTCGTCCTGATCGCCGTCCTCGCGCTGATCGGCGTCCGGCTGCTCGGTGACAAGGGTGACAAGGGTGACGGAGCCAAGGGCGGTACGCCCGCCGCGACCACCGCCACTTCGGCGCCCGCCACGCCGGACCCCACCGATTCCCCGTCCGAGGAGCCGACGACGCAGGAACCGACGACGGAGGAGCCGACGACGGAGGAGTCCGGGACGGCCACCCCGACGTCGACGGCGACGGCCGGCGACGCGTCCGAGAGCGCGTCGCTCACCACCTATCCCTCGGTCAGGATGGATTCCTTCGAGGCCGGCACGGCGGCACTCGGCGGCACCTACATCCCGGACGCCCTCCGCGCCGTGTCCTTCTGCTCCGGTCGGGCCGAGTTCAACCTCGGCAAGCGCTGGTCGAAGCTGGACCTGATCGTCGGCATCGACGACGAGGCCGAGGACTACAACAGCCGGGTGGACATCTGGATCGACGGGAAGGCGCTGTTCGGGCAGACCGTCACGCTCGGCGAGGCGAAGAAGCTGAGCCTCGACGTCAGGAACGGACTGCGGCTCGTGATCACCTTCGACATCGACGCGTGCAGCGAGCCGGGCCTCGTCATCGGCAACCCGGTCCTCAAGAAGTGAGCGGACCGCTCCAGCGGCCCATGAAAGCGGCCCATGAGAGCGGCCCCGCACCGGAACTCCGGTGCGGGGCCGCCCCCTTGAGACGTACGAGAACCCGTACGAGAAAGGGCTCAGCCCTCGCTGACGCCCAGCTTCTCCAGGATCAGGTCCTTGACCTTCGCCGCGTCGGCCTGGCCGCGGGTGGCCTTCATGACCGCGCCGACCAGGGCGCCGACCGCGGCGACCTTGCCGCCGCGGATCTTGTCGGCGATGGCCGCGTTGCCCGCGATGGCCTCGTCGACCGCCGTGCCGAGCGCGCCGTCGTCGGAGACGACCTTCAGACCGCGCTTCTCGACGACCTCGTCCGGGGTGCCCTCGCCGGCGAGGACGCCCTCGATGACCTGACGGGCCAGCTTGTCGTTGAGGTCGCCGGCCGCGACCAGGGCCGAGACCCGGGCCACGTCGGACGGGGTGATGGGCAGCTCCTCCAGGGAGACGCCCTTCTCGTTGGCGTTGCGGGCGAGCTCGCCCATCCACCACTTGCGGGCCGAGGCCGCGTCCGCGCCCGCCTCGGTCGTGGCGACGATCGCGTCGACCGCGCCGGCGTTGAGGATGGCCTGCATCTCCACCTCGGAGACGCCCCACTCCTCGCGGAGCCGGTTGCGGCGCACGCGCGGCAGCTCGGGCAGGCCCTTCCGCAGCTCCTCGACCCACTCGCGGGCCGGGGCGACGGGGACGAGGTCGGGCTCCGGGAAGTACCGGTAGTCCTCGGCGTTGTCCTTGATGCGGCCGGAGGTGGTGGTGCCGTCGTCCTCGTGGAAGTGACGGGTCTCCTGCACGATCGTGCCACCGGCGGTGAGCACGGCCGCGTGCCGCTGGATCTCGAAGCGCGCCGCCCGCTCCACCGAACGGAGCGAGTTGACGTTCTTCGTCTCCGAGCGGGTGCCGAAGGCCTTGGTGCCGTTCCGGCGCAGCGACAGGTTCACGTCGCAGCGCATCTGGCCCTTGTCCATGCGCGCCTCGGAGACGCCCAGGGCGCGGATCAGCTCGCGCAGCTCGGCGACGTACGCCTTGGCGACCTCGGGGGCCCGGTCGCCCGCGCCCTCGATCGGCTTGGTGACGATCTCGATGAGCGGGATGCCGGCCCGGTTGTAGTCGAGCAGCGAGTGGGAGGCGCCGTGGATGCGGCCGGTCGCGCCACCGATGTGGGTGGACTTGCCGGTGTCCTCCTCCATGTGGGCGCGCTCGATCTCCACGCGGAAGACCTCGCCGTCCTCCAGCTGGACGTCCAGGTAGCCGTTGAAGGCGATCGGCTCGTCGTACTGGGAGGTCTGGAAGTTCTTCGGCATGTCCGGATAGAAGTAGTTCTTCCGGGCGAAGCGGCACCACTCGGCGATCTCGCAGTTGAGCGCGAGACCGATCTTGATCGCGGACTCGACGCCGATCGCGTTGACCACCGGCAGGGAGCCGGGCAGGCCGAGGCAGGTCGGGCAGGTCTGCGAGTTGGGCTCGGCGCCCAGCTCGGTCGAGCAGCCGCAGAACATCTTCGTCCTGGTGCCGAGCTCGACATGGACCTCCAGGCCCATGACGGGGTCGTACTCGGCGAGCGCCGCTTCGTACGACAGCAGTTCAGTGACAGTCACGGTGAGACTTTCCCTCTCAGCCCAGCAGGACGTCGTCGTCGCCCAGGCGCTTCAGCTCCCGGTAGAGGATCGCCAGGCCGGTAACGATGGCGGCGGCGGAGACCGCGGCGTCGACCAGCCGCAGCATGTCGCCGTCGTTGCGCGCCAGCTTCGCCTGCTTCGCGACGCTGACGGCGCCGAACGCGGTGGTCGCCAGCGACACGTAGACGCCGGTCTTCGACTTCTTGAAGTTCTTGGCCTTCTTTGCCATGGCACTCACAGCGACGGAGCCTCCTCAAGCAGCGGGTGTCCCCACTTTTCCACGAAGGCGGCCTCGACGGCGGCGCCGACCTTGTAGAGCCGGTCGTCCTTCATGGCGGGGGCGATGATCTGCAGGCCGACCGGCAGACCGTCCTCGGGCGCGAGGCCGCAGGGCAGCGACATGGCGGCGTTGCCGGCCAGGTTGGTCGGGATGGTGCACAGGTCCGCGAGGTACATCGCCATCGGGTCGTCGGCACGCTCGCCGATCGGGAAGGCGGTGGTGGGGGTCGTCGGGGAGACGATGACGTCCACCTCCTCGAAGGCCTTCTCGAACTCGCGGGTGATGAGGGTGCGGACCTTCTGCGCCGAGCCGTAGTACGCGTCGTAGTAGCCGGAGCTCAGCGCGTACGTACCGAGGATGATGCGGCGCTTGACCTCGTCGCCGAAGCCGGCCTCGCGGGTGAGGGCGGTGACGTCCTCGGCCGAACGGGTGCCGTCGTCGCCGACCCGCAGGCCGTAGCGCATGGCGTCGAAGCGCGCCAGGTTCGAGGAGCACTCGGACGGCGCGATCAGGTAGTACGCCGAAAGGGCGAGGTCGAAGGTCGGGCAGTCCAGCTCGACGATCTCGGCGCCCAGCGACTTGAGCAGTTCGACGGACTCGTCGAAGCGCTGCACGACGCCGGCCTGGTAGCCCTCGCCGCGGAACTGCTTGACGACGCCGACGCGCATGCCGGCCACCGAGCCGTTGCGCGCGGCCTCGACGACCGGCGGGACCGGGGCGTCGATGGAGGTCGAGTCGAGCGGGTCGTGCCCGGCGATCGCCTCGTGCAGGAGGGCCGCGTCCAGGACCGTGCGGGCACAGGGGCCGCCCTGGTCCAGGGAGGACGAGAAGGCCACCATGCCGAAGCGGGAGACGCCGCCGTAGGTCGGCTTGACGCCGACGGTGCCGGTGACGGCGGCGGGCTGGCGGATGGAGCCGCCGGTGTCCGTGCCGATGGCGAGCGGGGCCTCGTACGCGGCGAGGGCGGCCGAGGAGCCGCCGCCGGAGCCGCCGGGGATCCGGGTCAGGTCCCAGGGGTTGCCGGTCGGGCCGTAGGCGCTGTTCTCCGTGGAGGAGCCCATCGCGAACTCGTCCATGTTGGTCTTGCCGAGGATGACGACGTCGGCGGCCTTCAGGTTCTTGACCAGGGTCGCGTCGTACGGCGGGATCCAGCCCTCCAGGATCTTCGAGCCCACGGTGGTCGGCATGCCGACGGTGGTGAAGATGTCCTTGAGCGCGAGCGGCACACCGGCGAGCGGGCCGAGCTTCTCGCCCCGGGCGCGCTTCTCGTCGACGGCACGGGCCTGCGCGAGGGCGCCCTCGCGGTCGACGTGCAGGAAGGCGTGGACCTTCTCGTCGACGGCCTCGATGCGGGCGAGGTGGGCCTCGGTGACCTCGACGGCGGTCAGCTCGCCGGCGGCGATCTTCCCGGCGATCTCGGCCGCGGTGAGCTTGATGATGGTGTTGTCCGTCATGACTTGTTAGTCCTCCCCCAGGATCTGCGGCACCTTGAAACGCTGCTGCTCCTGGGCCGGGGCGCCGGAGAGCGCCTGCTCGGGGGTGAGCGACGGACGGACCTCGTCCGCGCGCATGACATTGGTCAGCGGCAGCGGGTGGGAGGTCGGCGGTACGTCTTGGTCGGCGACCTCGGAGACGCGGGCGACAGCGCCGATGATGTCGTCGAGCTGACCGGCGAAGTGATCGAGTTCTTCGCCCTTCAGCTCCAGACGCGCCAGCCGTGCGAGGTGGGCGACCTCCTCGCGCGTGATGCCAGGCATGCGGATCCTCACGGGGTGAGTTTGATGGTGTTGGCCCAATCCTATGGGGCCGGTGCCGCTGCCCGTGAAACGGTTTGCCCCCGGAGGGGGCGGGCTCACTGCACGACCTGGCCCGAGGGGTGGTCCAGGTCGACCTGGGCGGCGATGTCGGCGGGGCGGCGCCAGCCGTGCTCGCCGCGGGCCAGGAGCCACGCGGTGGCCTCGCCGGGCGGCATCGCGGCGGCGACCAGCCAGCCCTGGACGGCGTCGCAGCCCAGGTCGCGCAGGCGCTCCCAGGTCTCGTCGTCCTCGACGCCCTCGGCGACGACGAGGAGGCCGAGCGAGTGGGCGAGGTCGACGGTGCAGCGGACGATCTCGGCGTCCTCGGTGTCGACGGCGAGCCGGGCCACGAAGGAGCGGTCGATCTTCAGCTCGCTGACGGGCAGCCGGCGGAGGTGGACGAGGGAGGAGTAGCCGGTGCCGAAGTCGTCCAGGGACATCTTCACGCCGTGGCCGGTGAGGCCGTTCAGCGTGTCGGCGGCCCGCTGGGGGTCCTCCAGGAGCACGTGCTCCGTTATCTCCAGCTGGAGGGAGCCGGCCGGGACGCCGTGGCGGGCGAGGCGGGCGGCGACGGCGCCGGCGAAGCCGGGGGTGTGGACGTCGCGCGGCGAGACGTTGACGGCGACCGGGACGTTGAGGCCCTGGGCGCGCCAGCGGGCGACCTGGGCGAGCGCGGTCTCCAGGACGTACTCGGTGAGGTGCGGCATCAGGCCGGAGGACTCGGCGATGGCGATGAACTCGTCCGGCGGGACCTTTCCGCGCTCGGGGTGGACCCAGCGGACGAGCGCCTCCAGGCCGGCGACCTGGCCGTCGAAGCGGACCTTGGGCTGGTAGTGGAGTTCGACCTCGCCGGCGTCGAGGGCGCGGCGGAGGTCGCCGAGGAGGCCGAGCCGGTCGGGGGTGTTGGAGTCGCGCTTGGACTCGTAGACCTCGACGCCGGTGCGGTCGCGCTTGGCCTGGTACATGGCGACGTCGGCGCGGCGCAGCAGGCCCTCGGCGTCGAGGGCGTGGTCGGGGAAGACGGCGACGCCGGCGCTGGCCTCCAGGACGAGGGTGAGCCCGTCGAGGTCGAGCGGGGAGGAGAGCTCGGCGACGAGGTGGCGGGCGACGCGCTGGGCGCTGGTGGTGGAGTCGGCTGTGGGCAGCAGGACGGCGAACTCGTCGCCGCCGAGCCGGGCGGCCTCGGCGCCGCGGGGCAGGGCGAGGCGGAGCCGTTCGGCGATCTGGAGGAGCAGCCGGTCGCCGGCGAGGTGGCCGAGGGTGTCGTTGACCGAGCGGAAGCGGTCGAGGTCGATCAGGACGAGGGCGGCGCGGGCCCCCTGGCCCTCGGCCTCCTCCAGGGCGGTCCAGGCCCGCTCCAGGAGCCACTGGCGGTTGGGGAGCCCGGTGAGCGGGTCGCGGAGCTGCTCCTCGGCGCGGGCGCGGGCGATCCAGAGGGTGGAGTCGAGGGCGATGAGGGGGACGGCGAAGAGCGGCAGGAGGACCGGCCGGGTGGCGGCGACGACGCAGATGAGGGGGGCGATGCCGAGCAGGGCGACGGCGACGAGGCCCTGCCGGAGCAGGGCGGAACGGGCGATGGTGGGCAGCCCGCGGCCCTGGGGGGCGAGCGTGTACCACAGGAGGAGGCGGGTCACCACGAGGTAGGCGCCGGCGGCGAGGACGGCTTCCGGGACGTCCCCGATCGTCCAGTCGAGGGGCTGCCAGGGCCGCTCGACGGTCGGTACGTCCCCGAAGAGGGCGAGGACGAGGGCGGCGGCGCCGACGCCGAGGACATCGGCGGCGCCGTGCAGCAGGCCCTGGCGCCAGCGGTTCCGGCGGGCGGCGCCGACCAGGGTGACGACGGTCAGCGAGACGAGTCCGGCGGGCATCCAGCCGTAGAGCAGGAGGACGGCGAGGGTGAGGGCGGCGCCGGAGCCGGTGCCGCCCCACCAGCGGTCCCGGCCGAGGGCGACCAGGTGGCCGACGATGAGGCCGGTGAGGACGGCGAGGGACCAGCCGGCGACTCCACCGGGGAAGAGTCCGTGGCCGCCGCTCAGGGCTCGCTGGAGCCCGGCGGCGAGCACGACGGCGGCGATGCCCACCACGGCTGCGGGCAGCCGGGAGGGGAAGCCCAGCGGGACCACACGGCCGTGCGGCCGTGGGACCGGGGCGGCGCTCTCGGTCGGTTCCATTCCCGTCCCTCTCACAGGCGGCGGTGCCGTCGGTGTGCGATGGGCCGCGGTGACGCGGCCGTCCGTCGTCCGGCCCCGTATGTCGTCCGGCGTGCGGCCGCTGTCGGGCGGCCGCACCTGGTACCACGGGGCCGATGTCCTGACGCCATGCCCGGCAGAGCCCTCGCGCGGGCGTGCAGGACTGGACGCACGGTCACCACACTAGGCCGCCGAGGGCATCGACGGGCAGCGCTCTCCCTCTCTTGCCCGAATGCGACCAGGCCACCCCTAACGATCTGGTATGCGCCGAACGGGTGAGCTTCCGCGGCCTCCGGAGGGGCTACTCGGCGACGGGCACCGCGGCCTCCCGAGCCGCCTCGGGCCCCTGTTCGAGCAGGACGGAGAAGCCTTCCTCGTCCAGAACCGGAACCTTCAGCTGCATCGCCTTGTCGTACTTCGAACCAGGGTTTTCACCGACGACCACGAAGCCGGTCTTCTTCGAAACGGAACCGGTCACCTTCGCTCCGAGCCGCTGGAGCGACTCTTTTGCGCCATCCCTGGTGAACTTCTCCAGGGTGCCGGTCACCACGACCGTCAGCCCCTCCAGCGGACGCGGCCCCTCGTCCTCCCCGGCCCCCTCGTCCTCCAGGGTGACCCCGGCGGCGCGCCACTTGCGCACGATCTCCCGGTGCCACTCCTCCGAGAACCACTGCTTCACGGCGGCCGCGATGATCCCGCCGACGCCGTCGACGGCCGCCAGCTCCTCCTCGCTCGCCTGCTCGATCCGCTCCAGGGAGCGGAACTCGCGGGCCAGCGCCTCGGCCGCGACGGGCCCCACGTGCCGGATGGAGAGCCCGTTGATGAAGCGGGCGAGCGGCCGCGTCTTGGCGTCCTCGATGTTCTTCAGCATGGCGAGCGCGTTCTTCTTCGGCTCGCCCTTCTGGTTGGCGAAGACCGTGACGATCTTCTCCTCGCCGGTCTTCGGGTCCCGCTTGGGCAGCCCGCTGCTCGGATCGAGGACGTACGCCTTGATCGGCAGCAGCCGCTCGATGGTCAGGTCGAAGAGGTCGCCCTCGTCCACGAGCGGCGGGTCGACCGGCTCCAGGGGGCGGGTCAGCGCCGCCGCGGCCACCATGCCGAAGCTCTCGATGTCCAGGCACTGCCGCCCGGCCAGGAAGAAGAGCCGCTCGCGCAGCTGGGCCGGGCACGTCCGGGCGTTCGGGCAGCGGAGGTCGATGTCGCCCTCCTTCATCGGCTTCAGCGGCGTCCCGCACTCCGGGCACTCGGCGGGCATCACGAACTCCCGCTCGGTGCCGTCCCGCAGGTCGGCCACCGGCCCGAGGATCTCCGGGATCACGTCCCCGGCCTTGCGCAGCACGACGGTGTCGCCGATGAGGACGCCCTTGGCCTTCACCACCTCCTGGTTGTGGAGGGTGGCGAACTCGACCTCGGAGCCGGCCACGGTCACCGGCTCGACCTGGGCGTACGGGGTGACGCGGCCGGTGCGGCCGACGCCGACCTTGATGTCGACCAGCTTGGTGTTGACCTCCTCCGGCGCGTACTTCCAGGCGATCGCCCAGCGCGGGGCGCGCGCGGTGGAGCCCAGCCGGCCCTGGAGCGGGATCTCGTCGAGCTTGACGACGACCCCGTCGATCTCGTGCTCCACGGAGTGACGGTTCTCCCCGAAGTACGCGATGAACTCCCGCACCTCGGCGAGCGAGCCGACCACCTTGTTGTGCCGGGCCGTGGGCAGGCCCCACTCGCGGAGCAGTCCGTACGCCTCCGAGAGCCGCGAGATCTCGAAGCCCTCGCGGGCGCCGATGCCGTGCACCACCATGTGGAGCGGACGGGAGGCGGTGACCTTCGGGTCCTTCTGCCGGAGCGAACCGGCGGCGGCGTTGCGCGGGTTGGCGAAGGGCTTGTCACCGGCCTCCACCAGACGGGCGTTGAGCCCCTCGAAGGCCTCCATCGGGAAGTAGACCTCGCCGCGGATCTCCACGAGCGCCGGGACGCGGTCGCCGCGCAGCCGCTCCGGGATGTCGGCGATCGTCCGGACGTTGGGCGTGATGTCCTCGCCGGTGCGGCCGTCGCCGCGGGTGGCGGCGCGGGTCAGCCGCCCGTGCTCGTAGGTGAGGTTGACCGCCAGGCCGTCGACCTTCAGCTCGCACAGGTAGTGGAAGTCGGGGGTGCCGACGTCCCGCGCGACCCGCTCCGCCCAGGTGGCCAGCTCCTCGTCGTCGAAGGCGTTGTCCAGGGAGAGCATGCGCTCCCGGTGCTCGACGGCGGTGAACTCGGTCTCGTACTGCCCGGCGACCTTCTGGGTCGGCGAGTCCGGCGTCCGCAGCTCCGGGTACTCCTCCTCCAGCGCCTCAAGGGCGCGCAGCAGCTTGTCGAACTCGCCGTCGCTGATGACCGGCTGGTCCTTCACGTAGTACCGGAAGCGGTGCTCCTCGACCTGCTCGGCAAGGTCGGCGTGCTTCTCCCGTGCCTCGGCGGGCAGGGCCCCCTGTTCGACTGCCACCGTTTCGTCCTTCCGTTACTCAGGGTTGTCCGCGAGCGACCGTGCCGCTCTGACGCAGTGGGCGAGCGCCGCCCGGGCATAGGCGGGCGACGCGCCCGCCAGCCCGCACGAGGGCGTGACCACGACGGACTCCGCCAGAGTCCCCGGATTCAGCCCCAGCCTGCGCCACAGCGTCCTGACACCCATGACGCTACCGCCCGGGTCCGACAATGCCGTGTCGGTGGACGGCACCACACCGGCGAAGAGCTTCGTCCCGGCCTCCACGGCCTCGCCGATCGCCTCCTCGTCACGTTCGGTGAGGAGCGAGAAATCGAACGAGATGCCCGCCGCCCCGGTGCGGCGCAGCAGCGCGAACGGCACGTCGGGCGCGCAGGAGTGGACGACCACCGGACCGTCGTGGACGGCCATGACGTCCCGCAGGGCGCTCTCCACGACCTGCCGGTCGACGGCCCGGTGGGTGCGGTAGCCGCTGGCGGTCCGGACATGGCCGCGCAGCACGGCCGTGAGCGAGGGCTCGTCGAGCTGGACGACCGGCCGGGCCCCCGGGACGCGCTTGCGCAGCTCGGCGAGGTGCGTGTGGAGACCCTCGGCGAGCGAGCCGGCCAGGTCCCGGCAGGCGCCGGCGTCGCCGAGCGCCGCCTCGCCGCCGCGCAGCTCCAGGGCCGCGGCGAGCGTCCACGGGCCGACGGCCTGGACCTTGAGCGGACCCTCGTACCCCTGGGTGAACTCCTCCAGGGCGTCGAGGTCTTCGCCGAGCCAGGAACGGGCCCGCTTGGTGTCGCGGCCCGGCCGGTCGCTGATCCGCCAGCCGCTCGGCTCCACGTGCGCGTACAGGTCGACGAGCATCCCGATCGTCCGGCCGACCATGTCGGCGCCGGGCCCGCGCGCGGGCAGTTCGGCCAGGAACGGGAAGTCCTCGAAGGACCCGGTGACGGTCTTGGCGGCCTCGCGGGCGTCGCCGCCGGGCAGGGAGCCGACGCCGGTGGCGGGCCCCCAGAGCTTGCTGTCGTCCATGTCTACCGCCCCGGGCGCACGGTCAGATCGTTGATCTCCGCGTCGCGCGGCAGATCGATCGCGGTGATGATCGCCGTCGCGACGGACTCGGGGTCGATCCACTTCGACGGGTCGTACTCCTTGCCCTCCTGCTGGTGGACCTTCGCCTGCATGGGGCTGGCGGTCCTGCCCGGGTAGACCGAGGTCACCCGCACCCCGTTGGCGTGCTCCTCGTGCCGCAGGGAGTCCGCGAGGGCCTTGAGGCCGTGCTTGGACGCGGCGTACGCGCCCCACTCGGCGTGCGCGTTGAGCCCGGCGCCCGAGTTCACGAAGACGACGTGCCCCTGGGAGACCCGCAGCTGCGGCAGGAAGTGGCGGGTCAGCTCGGCCGGGGCGACCAGGTTGACGTTCAGCTGGTGGTGCCAGGTCTTCGGGGTCAGCTCCCCGACCGGCCCGAGGTCGACGACGCCCGCGATGTGCAGCAGGCCGTCCACCCGGTCGGGCAGGCTCTGGTGCGAGAAGGCCCAGGACAGCCGGTCCGGGTCGGCGAGGTCCCCGACGAGCGTCCGCGCGCCGGGGAACCGCGCGGCGAGCTCCTTGGCCCGCCCCGCGTCGCGCGCGTGGAGCACGAGCTCGTCCCCGCGCGCGTGAAGGCGGCGCGCGACGGCCGCGCCGATGCCGGAACCCGCTCCGGTGATCACATGTGTAGCCATGGGAGCCATGCTCCCACCTGCGGTCAGGCGGAGGGGGCGGGGGCGGGAGTCGTGGCGGACCAGAAGTCGGAGCGGACGTTGGGGGTGGGGATCTCCACTCCCTCATAGGCAGGGCCGTTGGGCGTGGCCTTCGGCGCGGCCACCTCCGAACTGTCCACGCAGGGGGTGACGACGTAGAAGAACGCCTGCCCCTTGTAACCGAACGTCAGGACCAGCTGGAAGCCGTCGGGCGATGTGGCGAAGACGGCCGGCATCTCCTTGTCATGGTTCACCGAGGTGATCTCGTAGCCGCTCTTCTTCCAGAACCGCTCCACCACGCCGAGGAAGGCTCCGCGCCGCTGCTCGGAAATGATCGTCATCACCGTGCGCCGCCGGGTGAGATCGCAACTGCGGACAGTCGTGTCGTCATGGGTCCATTGGATCTCCGGAACGACTGTGCCGATCGTCTTGTCAAGCATCGCGTCCGAGTGGTCCGCCGCTTCTTGCATGTTCATGTCTGCGCCAGTCACTCCCAGAATTCCGCAGCCGACGAGCGCGGCGCTCATCAGGGTCGTCGAGAGAGCAACGTGGATCGCCCGTCGCACTCGCGTCATCGATACTCCTCCGTGGTGATCTTCTCTGGCTTCCCCGCCACGATCAGGGCGATGTTCTCGGCGGACCGCGAGTCCAATCCTGGTGTGAAGTACTGGGAGTGGGCCTCGAAGAAGCCCGCTTCCATGACCATGCGCGGACCGTCGCCGACCAGAAAGCGCTGAGCACCGAAGCCCTCACTGGCGGGGTCCTGGCCGAAGTACAGGTGGTCCGTGACCCGACTCGTGTAGCGAATGCCCGTCCCGCCGAGCGGGAGCGCGGCGGCGGCCTCCGAGGGCTTGGGGAGATGCGTCACAAGATCATTGTCCGCCGCGCCGACGTAGACGTGTTCCTTGCCGACGCCGAGATCCTCGGCCCTGTCCACACCGACGCCCGGGCTCCCGAGCAGGATGATGTCGTCCGCGCCGGGGATTCCACCGATCTGGCGTGCGGCCGTGCCCACGGTCAGCGAGCCGTACGAATGCCCGATGGCGGTCAGGTGGGGGTCCACGTTCGTGTTCGTCACGGTAAGGCCCTCCATGAACTGCTTGTACGCGGGGGCTCCCTTCTCCGCGTCCGCTGTGGACATGACCGTCGCAAAGTTGGGGGCGTCGTATCCGAGCCAGACGATCGCCGCGCTGGACGGGTCCTTCCCACGTGCTCCCATGGCCGTGTCCTTGGCACGCACCATGGTGTCGGTCACGAACTCCTCGTTCAGCTTCGTCCCCAGCCCAGGCACGTAGGCGGAAACGTTCTTCGACGTGTCCGGGTTGCCGTACGCCACGATCGCGCGACCGTTGCCCTCGTCCCCGATGCCGAGCAGGAACATCGGTACACGACTCGGCTTTTTCAACTCGCTCTGGATCCCGCGGAGTGCATCCAACTTGGTCTCGGAACCCCCGTCGTCCTTCCGCGCCAACTCGTCGATCAGCAGCGGCAGGTAGCGCCGGTTCGCCTCGTCCCGGGCCGCCGCCGGGATGCCATCCAGGCCGCCGATCATGTCCGGCGCGACCTCCAGGTACTCCTGGCGCTGTTCGTCGCTCAGACCGTCCCACCAAGCCTTGCGTTCGGCCGGACTCTTGTCGTCGGGAACACCGGCCTTGAGGTGACGGCCCGCAGCGTCACGGACGTCGGCGGTGTCCCGGGCCACGTCCTTCGAGGTGGCCTCGGTGACGTTCAGACCCTCGGCCGCGCGCAAACCCTCCAAGGTCCGCGCGTACCGGGCATCGATGGAGCGGGCCGAGAAAACGGCCCGGCCGATCCGGTCCGCGATGTCCTGGGCCTTCTCCGCGTTCGGATTGAGCGGCCCGAGCGAGGACGTCTCGCCGGGAAACGGGCGCTCCAGGGGGAGGCGGCCACGCGCCTGGCCACCGGGGGCCTCCTGGTCACCCAGCACGGTCCGGGCGGGCGCGGCCGGGTAACTCACCGACCCGTCCTCGTGGACGGTGAACCTCAGGGCGGCAGCCTCGTCCAGGGCCTGCTTCAGCTGGCGCTGCGGCTCGGCGAGGTCGGCGGCGAGGCCGTTGAGCGTCGTACGGACGAGGCCGCACTCGCTGTGCAGGTACTGGAAGTTGCGGCTCAGGCGCTGGAGCCTGCCGAGGGCCGCCTCCGCCGACTCGCTCTCCTGGGTCTCGCGGAGTTTCGCGGACATCGCGCGATCGACCCGTACGCGATCGGAGTCCGAACGGTTCGACACCTCGTGCCACTTGTCGCCCGCCTCCGTGAACTCGGAGGTCTTGAGATCACGAAGCTGGTGCCAGGTGAGCGTTCCGGTCATCGCTTCTCCCCCGCCTTGACCGCGGAGCCGTCGACACCCTTGAAGGACCGCTCGATCGCGACCTCGGTCTCGCCCATCTCCTTGGCCACCGAAAGCAGACTTCCCTTGAGCTGGTCGCACTCGTCCCGTACGGCCGACAGACGTTCCTCCCAGGAGGTCAGCACGCCCTTGAGCGCCGCGACGGAGGTGAGGCCGACGGCTCCGGCCTCCACTCCCTCGTGGCCGGGGCCGAGTGCCGACCGGCTCGTCTCGGTGCTGGTGCGGAGTTCACCCGCGATGCCGGAGGCGCTGGTCCAGGGGCCCCCGCTGTGCTTGAGCCTGCCGCTCGCTCCCCCGCCGTTCCCCGGCGCCGGAGCCGTCGAGGCGAGGCGCATGACGGACGCTTCACCGTCGACCGGGCCGAACAGCTCCTGCCAGCGCTCCGATAACGACACCGATTCCCCCCGCTGATCCGCGATCCGTTCCTGCGCTCCCTGACGCTAGTACGAGAAGCGGCCGCATCCACAATCGCAAAGGAGATTTGGACACAAGAATCGCGCCGTCGCATAGCAGGGCACTCGGCGGACAGCAAGAGCACCCGTGCGCACTTCGCGCAAGCAATCGATACGGCGCCTCACTCAGCTCAGGCTCGACTCCAGGTACGCGAGGGCCGCACGGCCGTCGTCCGCGAAGAAGGCGAGGTCGGTGAGGGGGAGCGGGAGGAAGCCCTCTTCCTCCATGCGGCGGAACTGGGTCTTCAGGCCGTCGTAGAAGCCGGCCGTGTTGAGGAGGACGACCGGCTTGGAGTGCTTGCCGTGCTTCTTCAGTTCCAGGATCTCGGTGGCCTCGTCGAGGGTGCCCGTGCCGCCGACCATGACCACGATCGCGTCGGACTTGGCGAGGAGCAGGGCCTTGCGCTCGGCCAGGTTCCCGGCGATGACCATCTGGTCGGCGTTCGGGCGGGCCTTGTGGGCGAGGAAGTCGACGGAGACGCCGACGAGCCGGCCGCCCGCCTCCTGGACCCCGTCCGCGACGACCTTCATCAGGCCGGTGTCGGAGCCGCCCCAGACGAGGGTGTGGCCGGACTTGCCGAGGAGCGTGGCGAAGTCGCGGGCCGGGGCCGTGTACCGCTCGTCGAGGTCGGCGGCCGAGAGGAAGACACAGATGTTCATGGGCTCCACCGTAGGCGGTCGTGGAAAAAGTCCGGCGGGCGGCGATGAGTTCCGGTGACGGCTCCGGTCTGCCCTGCCATGGACGAGGTGAGCACCATGCTGAGCGGGGTCCGGGGCCGGGTCGTGTCGCGGGACGGTACGGAGATCGCGTACGAGCGGTACGGGGAGGGACGGGCCGTCGTGCTGGTGGACGGCGCGGACGGGAGCGGGCGGGCGCTCGCGGGGCTGCTCGCCCGGCGCTTCTCCGTCGTGACGTACGAGCGGCGCGGCACCGGCACGGTGGAGCGGGAGATCGAGGACCTGGCGGCCGTCCTGGCGGCGGCGGGCCCGGGGGCGGCCGTGCACGGCACGGAGACGGGCGGGGTCCTCGCGCTCGCGGGGGCGGCAGCCGGGCTCCCGGTGGGCGCGGTGTCCGTGTACGAGCCGGAGCCGCTCGCGGACGGGCTCCTCCGGGCGGTCCACGCGCGCGTGCTCGTCGTCGACGGGGGCGCGAGCCCGGCGGCGACCCGGCACACGGCCCGTGCCCTGACGGCGGTGCTCCCCCGGGCCCGGCACCGCACCCTGACGGGCCAGACGCGCGAGGTGGCCCCGCACGTGCTGGCGCCGGTCCTGGAGGAGTTCCTGGACGAGCAGTCGGTCTAGGGCCTGTCCGGCCCTGATCCGCCGGACAGGCCCTAGGCGGTGGCGGGCGCGGTCGCGCGTCGCGTCGTCGTTGCGATCGTCGCCGAGCCGACCACGCGCGTGCCGTCGTACAGGACGATCGCCTGGCCGGGGGCGACGCCGCGGACCGGCTCGTCGAAGACGACCTTCAGCTCGCCGTCCTCCATCGCCGCGCTCACCGGCGTCTCGCCGCCGTGGGCGCGGAGCTGGGCGGTGTAACGGCCGGGGCCCTCGGGGGCGGTGCCGCACCAGCGGGGCTTGATCGCGGTGAGGGCGGTGACGTCGAGGGCCTCGGCGGGGCCGACGGTGACGGTGTTGTTCACGGGCGAGATGTCGAGGACGTAGCGGGGCTTGCCGTCCGCGGCCGGGTGGCCGATCCGCAGGCCCTTGCGCTGGCCGATGGTGAAGCCGTACGCGCCCTCGTGGGTGCCGACCTTCGTCCCGGCCTCGTCGACGATGTCGCCCTCCGCCTTGCCCAGGCGGGTGGCGAGGAAGCCCTGGGTGTCGCCGTCGGCGATGAAGCAGATGTCGTGGCTGTCGGGCTTCTTCGCGACCGCGAGCCCGCGCCGCTCGGCCTCCGCCCGGATCTCGTCCTTGGTGGTGAGGGTGTCGCCGAGCGGGAACATCGCGTGCGCGAGCTGCTTCTCGTCGAGCACGCCGAGGACGTACGACTGGTCCTTGGCCATGTCGGAGGCCCGGTGCAGCTCGCGGGTGCCGTCCTCGTTCAGGACGACGGTGGCGTAGTGCCCGGTGCAGACCGCGTCGAAGCCGAGGGCGAGCGCCTTGTCGAGGAGCGCCGCGAACTTGATCTTCTCGTTGCAGCGCAGGCACGGGTTGGGGGTGCGGCCCGCCTCGTACTCCGCGACGAAGTCGTCGACGACGTCCTCGCGGAAGCGCTCGGCGAGGTCCCACACGTAGAAGGGGATGCCGATGACGTCGGCCGCCCGGCGTGCGTCGCGCGAGTCCTCGATCGTGCAGCAGCCGCGCGCGCCGGTACGGAAGGACTGCGGGTTCGCGGAGAGGGCCAGGTGCACGCCGGTGACGTCGTGACCGGCTTCGGTGGCACGGGCGGCGGCGACGGCGGAGTCCACTCCGCCCGACATGGCGGCGAGGACACGGAGAGTCTTAGTCATAGCCCTACCAGGGTACGGGGCGCCGGGAACCGCGGTCGCGGTAGTAAGCGTTCTCGGTGGCATGGGGAGCGAGTCGAACGGCGCGGGGAACGGGTCGGACGGACGGCGGGTGGGCCGGCGGGCCGTGCTGATCGGCGGCGCGGCCGCCGCGGTGGGCACGGTCGCGCTGGCCGGGGACGAGCTGGGGCGCCTGTGGTGGCGCCTGCCGGGGATGGAGAAGAAGAGGGTCGAGGGGGAGCTGGACCACAAGGGCGCCGAGTGGACGTCTGCGGCGCGGGCGAACTGGCGGCGGGCCGACCGGCCCGACGACTACACGATCGACCGGGTCGTGATCCATGTCGTCCAGGGCAGCTACGCGAGCGCCCTGAAGGTCTTCAAGGACCCGGGGCACGGGGCCGCCGCGCACTACGTGGTCCGCAAGGACGGGCACGTGGCGCAGATGATCCGCGAACTCGACGTGGCCTTCCACGCCGGGAACCGCGACATGAACGAGCGGAGCATCGGCATCGAGCACGAGGGCTTCGTCGACCGGCCGCAGGACTTCACGGCGGCGATGTACCAGGGCTCGGCGCGCCTCACGGCCGACATATGCGCCCGGTACGGGATGCCCGTGGACCGGGAGCACATCATCGGGCACGTCGAGGTCGAGGGCACCGACCACACCGACCCCGGTCCGCACTGGGACTGGGACCGGTATCTGGCGCTGGTACGGAGGGAGCGTACGAAGCTCGGCTGAGGCCGGGGGGCGGGCGGGTCGGCTGAGGCCGGAGAGCGGGCGGATCGGCTGAGGCCAGGGCGCGTGGCTCCGCCGAAGCCGGGGGCTCGTGGCTCCGCCGAAGCCGGGGGCTCGTGGCTCCGCTGAGGCCGGCGGCTCGTGGTTCAGCTGAGGCCGGCGGTTCTTGCGCGCTCCACGGCCGGGCCGATCGCCTCCGCGACCGCCGCCACGTCCTCCTTGGTGGAGGTGTGGCCGAGCGAGAAGCGCAGGGTCCCCCGCGCCAGGTCCGGATCGGTGCCGGTGGCGAGCAGGACATGGCTGGGCTGGGCGATGCCGGCGGTGCACGCGGAGCCGGTGGAGCAGGCGATGCCGGCCGCGTCGAGCAGCAGGAGCAGGGAGTCGCCCTCGCAGCCGGGGAAGGTGAAGTGGGCGTTGGCGGGGAGCCGGTCGACGGGGTCGCCGCCGAGGATCACGTCGGGCACGACCGTACGGACGGCGGCGACGAGTTCGTCGCGCAGCGCGCCGACCTCGCGGGCGAACTCCCCCTGCCGCTCGGCGGCGAGCCGGGCGGCGACGGCGAAGGCCGCGACGGCGGGCACGTCCAGGGTGCCCGAGCGGACGTGCCGCTCCTGGCCGCCGCCGTGCAGGACGGGTACGGGGGTGTGCTCGCGGCCCAGGAGCAGGGCGCCGATGCCGTACGGGCCGCCGATCTTGTGGCCGGAAACCGTCATCGCGGCGAGGCCGGAAGCCGCGAAGTCGACCGGGACCTGGCCCACGGCCTGGACAGCGTCCGCGTGCAGGGGGACGTCGAACTCGGCGGCGACGTCCGCGAGTTGACGGACCGGCATGATCGTGCCGATCTCGTTGTTGGCCCACATGACGGTGGCCAGGGCGACGGACTCGGGGTCGCGGGCGATCGCCTCGCGCAGGGCCTCCGGGTGGACACGGCCGTGGGCGTCGACGGGGAGGTACTCGACGGTGGCGCCCTCGTGCGCGGCCAGCCAGTCGACGGCGTCCAGGACGGCGTGGTGCTCGACCGGACTGGCCAGGACGCGGGTGCGGCGGGGGTCGGCGTCGCGCCGGGCCCAGTACAGGCCCTTCACGGCGAGGTTGTCCGCCTCCGTGCCGCCGGAGGTGAGGACGACCTCGCTCGGCCGCGCGCCGAGCGCGGCGGCGAGCGTCTCGCGTCCTTCCTCGACGGTCCGCCGGGCGCGCCGTCCGGCGGCGTGCAGGGAGGAGGCGTTGCCCGTGACGGCGAGGTGGGCGGTCATCGCCTCGATCGCCTCGGGGAGCATGGGCGTGGTCGCGGCGTGGTCGAGGTAAGCCATGGTGGGTCGATTCTACGAGCCCGTTCGCCGGGCCCGGCGCGTGGCCTGTTTGCGCCGGCGGAGCTGGCCGACAGCGCGAGGACGGCGGCGGCCGCCGCGCTCGCCG
>NZ_JBEXSZ010000160.1:0-18237 GCF_040613865.1 Streptomyces sp. NPDC006197
GCCGTCGAGCGCGAGGCCTTCCGCGGTGGTGGTGCCGGGCCAGGCGTTGCGGCCCAGCATCCGGGCGACCCAGGGGGAGCGGGGGCCCCTCTTCCGCGTCCGGTCACGCGGTGGGCAGCCAGTCCACCTTCCCGGCGAGCAGGCCGTACCCGACGAAGGCCACGATGTCGAGCAGCGCGTGCGCCACGACCAGCGGTCCGACCCGCCCCCAGCGGCGGTACAGCAGCACGAAGACCACGCCCATCACCACGTTGCCGAGGAAGCCGCCGACCCCCTGGTAGAGGTGGTACGAGCCGCGCAGCACCGAACTCGCCACCAGCGCGGCCATCGGCGTCCACCCCAACTGGCCCAGTCTCCGCAGCAGATAGCCGACGACGACGACCTCCTCCAGGACGGAGTTCTGGATCGCCGAGAGGATGAGCACGGGGTACTTCCACCACACGTCGGGCAGCGACTCGGGCACCACCGTCAGGTTGAACCCGGACGACCGCGCCGCCAGGTAGAAGGCGAGGCCCGCGCTCCCGATCCCGGCCGCGACCAGTGCCCCGCGCCCGAGGTCGGACCACGGCCGGGTCCGGTCGAAGCCGATGGCCCGCAGTCCCCGTGTCCCTGCTCCTTCCCGCATCAGCAGGTGGGCGACGAGCACGACCGGCACGAGCGCCGTGGCGATGTCGAAGAGCTGCCAGGACAGGTCGAGCCAGGGCCGCCCGGGGGCGTACGAGCCGTTGAGCTTCGCCGCCTGGTCCTTCAGCGCCCCCGGCCTGGTCAGCGAGCCGACGAAGCTGATGAGCGAGGACACCCCGCTCGCCCCGAGCGAGAGCGCGAGGACGATGAGCGTCTCGGAGCGCAGCACGCGGCGCGGCAGGCCTTCGGGGGGCGGGGAAGCGTCCCTCAGTCGTTGCTCCGACACCACACCTGTCTCCACTTCCCGTCGCGGGGGCGCACGCCGTTCCGGTGGTCCCGGACGTCCGGGACCACCTTGACATGATCACCCATGCTCCCGACGGGTGCGGGGTCAGTCGATCCCCACCGGCCAGGTGTGCACCGGTTCGCCCGCGAGCATGAGCGTCCGGTACCGCCGGGTGGTCGCCGCGAGGGCGGCCTCCCTGTCGAGGCCCGACTCCAGGGCCCGGTGGAAGGTGTCGGCCTGCCACGAGGCGCCGTTGACCCGCCGCAGACAGCGCTGCTCGATCACCCCGAGGTAGAAGTCGCGGTCCGCCGGCTCGATGTGCCAGGCGTCGAGCCCCGCCGCGGCGAGCGGCAGCAGCTCGTCGAGGACGAGCCGTACGGCCGGGAGGGTCGCGATGCCGCCGGCGCGTCCCGAGCGGGGCCAGCGCAGCTCCGCCTCGATGCCGTGGCGGCAGGCGGTGTCGAAGTTGGCCTCGGCGTCCTGGAAGGTCATGCGCTTCCACACCGGCCGGGGATCGTCGGCGAGCGAGCGGACGAGTCCGTAGTAGAAGGCCGCGTTCGCGATCACGTCGGTGACGGTCGGGCCCGCCGGCAGCACCCGGTTCTCGACGCGCAGGTGCGGGACCCCGTCGACCCAGCCGTACACGGGCCTGTTCCAGCGGTAGACGGTGCCGTTGTGCAGGACCAGTTCCTGGAGGCGCGGGACCCCGCCCCGGTCGAGGACGAGCAGCGGGTCCTCCTCGTCGCAGAGCGGCAGCAGGGCGGGGAAGTAGCGGACGTTCTCCTCGAAGAGGTCGTACACCGAGTCCACCCAGCGCTCCCCGAACCAGGTGCGGGGCCGTACCCCCTGGGACTGCAGTTCGGGCGGGCGGGTGTCGGTGGCCTGGGTGAAGAGCGGTGGCCGGGACTCGCGCCACAGCTCGCGGCCGAAGACGAAGGGCGCGTTGGCGCCGAGGGCGATCTGGACGCCGGACACGGCCTGGGCGGCGTTCCACACGGGGGCGAAGCGGGCGGGCGTCACCTGGAGGTGCAGCTGCACCGAGGTGCAGGCCGCCTCGGGCACGATCGACTCCGAGGTGCACAGCAGGCGTTCGACGCCGTGGATGTCGAGGGTGAAGTCCTCGCCGCGAGCGGCGAGGATCTGGTCGTTGAGAAGGGTGTAGCGGTCGTTGTCCGAGAGGTTCTCGGGGACCAGGTCGTGCTGGGTGAGCGTGGGCAGTATGCCGATCATGACGACGCCCGCGTCGAGTTCCGCCGCCTTGCGGTCGGCGTATCCGATGCCGGTTCCGATCTCTTCCGCGAGCCGGTCGAATACGCGCCCGTCGAGCTGGTGGGGCGCGATGTTCACTTCGAGGTTGAACATTCCGAGTTCGGTCTGGAAATCGGTGCTGGCGATCTTTTCGAGAACCGGGCCGTTGAGCATCCTGGGCAGCCCGTCGGCACCGGCGAGATTGAGTTCGATCTCCACGCCCATGAGATTGCGGGGCCGGTCGAACCTCTTCTCCGCGAGGAGTCGCGCGAGCCCCGCGAGACACTGCTGGAGCTTCCTCCGGTACTGCTGCCGGTCGGACGGGCCGAACCCGTCGGCCACGACCTTCTCCCCCATCGAAGCGTCCCTCCCCGAGTGGGCAGCCGCCACGACGGCCGCGCGTCACGGACGATGATGCCCACCCCACTGATCCACAACGCCTGCGGAACCGGCCTGTCGAAGGATAGGCTGGACCGAGCACTCCACCGGCACATCCCGAAGGCATGGAACGTGCGACATATACCAATGTCGTATTTACCGGAGACCCCGGGTCGGAATTCAGCCGTCCACCTTCGCGAGGAATACGCAGGTGGGAGCGGTATCGTCCTCGTGATTCCGCTTCAACTCCCGACGATTACGGCCTGATGACGCCTTGTCAGGAATATCCACGAGGTCTAGCGGAAACACTGTGTGAACACGTGTCGTATAAACTCCGCGGACGAGGCAGAGTGTTGGCGCCCGGCCATGGCCCCATGGCCCTCCTCTGGCCCCGCCGCCGACAGCGCCGTCGTACCTGCCCACGCATCACCGTGTCTCCTGAGTGAGAGGCGACCCACCATGCTCCGACCCTCCCCGGCCCCCGCGCCGGCCCTCCGCAGTGTCCTCGCGGCCCTCGGCTCACCGACCGCCGTCCGCGAGCCGCGAACTCCCGCACTGCGGGCCGCACAGGGACCGCTGAGCCCCGAACACGCCCTGCCCGTGCACGTCCTCGACGTCGCCGGAGCATCGGGGCTCGCACCCCGCATCCGGCTCGCCGGCTGGCGCTTCCTGATCCGGAGCGGGGACCGGGCGATCGCCGCCGCGGACACCATGCTCACCGCCGACGGCTGGGCCTTCTCCCACTTCTTCGAAGGCCCGTACGTCTCCGCCACGGAACGGGCCCTGCTCCAGGCAGAGGCCCTGCCCGTCACGTACCAACCGAGGCTGCTCTCCGTGCCGGAGCTCTACATGCTGACCCTCTGGCTGCACTCCGGCCCCGAGACGGACGGCACCGCCGACACCCCGGCCGCCGCCGACCTGATGGTGCCCCTGGCCCCCGCACCCCCGGGGATCGCGGCCCACCGCCCGTACCAGGTGTCCGATCTCCTGCCCGTGATCAGTACGCGTCTCGCGCCGCCGCCCCTCCTGGGGTCGCCGGCGCCCGCCTGAGCCGGCACACGCGCGTCCCCGCCCCGTGACCCGGCCGGGTCACGGGGCGCACTCCTGTCCGAGCCATACGCCCGAACGCGCTGCCCGAACGCCCCTCCCGTACGGACTAGCCCGCTCGGACCACCCCGAACCACCCGAAGAGACGGTGCAGTTGACCTGAACCGCCCCTGCGGGTGATGCGTCTTCCCAGGAGAGGACGAGCTGTCGCGAAATACCTGCGGAAGACCGTCCGTGGGGCAAGACTGGGACCGGAACCGAACCGACCGACGGGGGCGGCCATGAGCGCGCAGAGCCGCAGGACATCCACCACGACGCAGCGAAAGAACCCACCCATGTGCCAGCATCAGCCTGCCTGTCCCACCGCCGACTCCGCCGACAGGGAGGCGGCCCGACTGATGGCACACCACCCGGAGCAGGGCTGGAGCCTGCTGTGCAACGGCGTCCTGCTCTTCGAGGACACCGGAGAACTGCTGCCGGACGGGCAGATCATCGCCCCGCACCGGCCGCTGACCGCCGGACAGGTGACGACCGCCGCCTGAGAAGGGCGCGGGAGGACACCGTACGAGGAAGAGAACGCCGAGGGCCGGCCCGGAGGAGATCCTCCGAACCGGCCCTCGGCTCGTGCTCAGTTGTCGTACTCGTCCAGCGGCGGGCAGGAGCAGACCAGGTTCCGGTCGCCGAAGGCACCGTCGATGCGGCGCACCGGCGGCCAGTACTTGTCGGCGGCCGAGACACCGGCCGGGAAGACCGCCTCGTCGCGCGTGTACGGGTGGTTCCACTCGCCGCCCAGCGCGGCCGCGGTGTGCGGGGCGTTGTGCAGCGGGTTGTCGTCGGCGGGCCACTGGCCCGAGGCGACCTTCTCGATCTCGCCCCGGATCGCGATCATCGTGTCGCAGAAGCGGTCGAGCTCGGTCAGGTCCTCGGACTCGGTCGGCTCGATCATCAGCGTGCCGGCCACCGGGAAGGACATCGTCGGCGCGTGGAAGCCGTAGTCGATGAGGCGCTTCGCGATGTCGTCGACGCTGACGCCGGTGGCCTTGGCCAGCGGGCGGATGTCCACGATGCACTCGTGCGCGACCAGCCCGTTCGGACCGGTGTAGAGCACCGGGAAGTGCGGCTCCAGGCGCTTGGCGATGTAGTTCGCCGCGAGCACGGCGACCTGGGTGGCGCGCTTGAGGCCCTCACCGCCCATGAGGCGCACGTACGACCAGGAGATCGGCAGGATGCCGGCGGAGCCCCAGGGGGCGGCCGAGATCGGGCCGACGCCGGTCTCCGGGCCCGCGGTGGGCTGGAGCGGGTGGTTCGGCAGGTACGGGGCGAGGTGGGCGCGGACGCCGACCGGGCCGACGCCGGGGCCGCCGCCGCCGTGCGGGATGCAGAAGGTCTTGTGCAGGTTCAGGTGCGAGACGTCGCCGCCGAAGTGGCCCGGCTTGGCCAGACCCACCAGGGCGTTGAGGTTGGCACCGTCGACGTACACCTGACCGCCGGCCTCGTGGACCTCGGCGCAGATGTCGGCGACGTGCTCCTCGAACACACCGTGCGTGGACGGGTAGGTGATCATCAGCACGGACAGCTCGTCGCGGTACTGGGCGATCTTGGCGCGCAGGTCCTCGACGTCGATCTCGCCGTCGTCGGCGGTCTTGACGACGACGACCTTCATGCCGGCCATCACCGCGGAGGCGGCGTTGGTGCCGTGCGCGGAGGACGGGATGAGGCACACGGTGCGCTGCTCGTCGCCGTTGGCGCGGTGGTAGGCGCGCACGGCCAGGAGGCCGGCGAGCTCGCCCTGCGAGCCGGCGTTCGGCTGGATCGACACCTTGTCGTAGCCGGTGACCTCGGCGAGGCGCTCCTCCAGCTCGGTGATGAGCGTGACGTAGCCCTGCGCCTGCTCGACCGGGGCGAAGGGGTGCATCTGGCCGAACTCGGGCCAGGTCACCGGCTCCATCTCGGTGGTCGCGTTCAGCTTCATGGTGCAGGAGCCGAGCGGGATCATGCCGCGGTCGAGCGCGTAGTCGCGGTCCGCGAGCTTGCGCAGGTAGCGCAGCATCGAGGTCTCGGAGCGGTGCGCGTGGAAGACCGGGTGGGTCAGGTACGCGTCGGAGCGCAGCAGACCGGCGGGGAGGGTGTCCTCGGTGGCGGCGTCCAGGGCCTCGACGTCACCGTCGACACCGAAGGCGCCCCAGACGGCGGCGAGCTGCGCGCGGCCGGTGGTCTCGTCGCAGGAGACGTACACCAGGTCGGCGTCGGCGCGGTAGAGGTTCACACCGGCCTCGCGGGCGGCGGCGACGACCTCGTCGGCCTTGCCGGGCACGCGGACGGCGAGGGTGTCGAAGTAGGAGCCGTGCACGACCTCGACGCCGCCGGCGGTGAGGCCCGCGGCGAGGATGGCGGCGTACCGGTGGGTGCGCTCGGCGATCTGCTTCAGACCGTCCGGGCCGTGGTAGACGGCGTACATGCCGGCCATGACGGCGAGCAGCACCTGGGCCGTGCAGATGTTGCTGGTGGCCTTCTCGCGGCGGATGTGCTGCTCGCGGGTCTGCAGGGCCAGACGGTAGGCGCGGTTGCCGTCGGCGTCGACCGAGACGCCCACGAGACGGCCGGGGAGGGAGCGGGCGTGCTTGTCCTGGACGGCCATGTAGCCGGCGTGCGGACCGCCGAAGCCCATGGGGACGCCGAAGCGCTGCGTGGTGCCGACGGCGATGTCGGCGCCCAGCTCGCCCGGCGAGGTGAGCAGGGTGAGCGCGAGCAGGTCGGCGGCGACGGTGACGATCGCGCCGAGCTCGTGCGCGGCGTCGATCAGCGGCTTGATGTCGCGGACTGCACCGGAGGCGCCGGGGTACTGGAGGAGCACGCCGAAGACACCGCGCTCGGCGACCTCGGCGGGGATGCCCTCGCTCAGGTCGGCGACGACGACCTCGACGCCGGTCGGCTCGGCGCGGGTCTCGATGACGGCGATGGTCTGCGGCAGGGCGTCGGCGTCGACGAGGAAGACACCGTTCTTGACCTTGCCGACCCGGCGGGACAGCGCCATGGCCTCGGCGGCGGCGGTGCCCTCGTCGAGGAGGGAGGCGCCGGAGGTGGGCAGACCGGTCAGGTCGGCGACCATGGTCTGGAAGTTCAGCAGGGCCTCCAGGCGGCCCTGGGAGATCTCCGGCTGGTACGGCGTGTAGGCCGTGTACCAGGCCGGGTTCTCCATCACGTTCCGGAGGATGACCGGCGGGGTGAAGGTCCCGTAGTAGCCGAGGCCGATCATCGGGGCGAGGACCTGGTTGCGGTCGGCGAGCGTGCGCAGCTCGGCGAGGACCTCGGCCTCGGTGCGCGCGCCCGGCAGGCCCAGCGCCTCGGCGTTCTTGATCACGTCCGGCACCGCGGCGGCCGTGAGCTCGTCGAGCGAGCCGTAACCGACCTGGGCGAGCATCTTGGCCCGCGCCTCGGCGTCGGGCCCGATGTGCCGCTGCTCGAACGGGATGCCCTGTTCGAGCTCGGAGAGCGGAGTGCGGTTGGCGGTCATGTACGGAGGCCTCCTGGTCGTCACGACCTGCGAGGGGCACCACGGCGCGGGTACCCGGACGGCCTCCCCCTCTGTCATCTCAACCTGAGAGTTTCACCGGCACGCCTCGCGGCACGCCGGCTTTCACCGTCGGTGAGAGCGGAATGCCGTCGGACATCCGCTCTGCTTTCCAGAGTGACCTCGTCCGCGCGGTACAGGGGCCTGAGAGATTCCGGGGAGGATTTGCTCCTTCGGCGCCCACCGGAAGGTTTCTCCGGGGGACTCTCCCGCACGGGGTCGACAGCCACAACCAGCCTACCAGCGAGGTTGCGGCTTCCATCGCTCAAGTGGCCGACATCCCAGTTGTGCACTTTCGTAGGGGTGTAGAGCAGTTGCGACCAGTTGGAGGGACCGTGCAGACCGATATCGATCCGCGCAGCCTGATCGGCCGCAAGGCGTTCGACCGGAACGGGCACAAGATCGGAACCGTGGACGAGGTGTACCTGGACGACGCGACCGGCATCCCCGAATGGGCCGCGGTCCGCACGGGGCTGTTCAGCCGCGACGCCTTCGTCCCCCTGGAGCCGAGCTCCCTCCTCGACGACGGCCTCCACATCCCGTACGAGCGGGCGCTCATCAAGGACGCCCCCGACTTCGGCGTGGGCCGCCACCTCTCCCCCGAACAGGAGCTCCAGCTCTACCGCCACTACAGCCTCGCCCTGCCGGCCCCGCCCTCCGACGTCCCGGACAAGGACTTCGGCCGCCTGGCGGGCCAGGACGGCGCCTGACGGCTTCTGCGACCGGAGGGACGACCCGCACCGCCCGCCCGGTGCGGGTCAGGCCATCGTGGCCCCCCGCACCAGCGGCAACGGCTCCGACGGCTCCAGCTCGGGATCGTCCACTGAGAACGTCCGCACCCGCCCCGGCCCGGACCACGGCTCCTCGAACCGCACCGTGACCCGCCCGACCCCGCTCCCCTGGACCCAGCCGGCCCCGTGCACCGCGTGCCGCACGTCGTGCCCGGGCGCCCACCCCCGCTCGGCGGTCTCCGTCGCGGTGGAAGGCGCCGCCTCGGCCTCCTCGGACGCAGCCTCCTCCTCCGCCGGCCGCTCCGAGGCCTCCGCCTGGGCGAACAGATCCTCCTGCGTGTAGTCCGCGAGCCCGCTCACCCCCACTCCGAGGAGCCGCACGCCCCCCGTCGTGTCCACCGCCTCCAGGAGCCGCCCCGCCGCCTCCCGCACGACGGCCGGGTCGTCCGTCGGCCCCCGCAGCGTCTCGGACCGGGTGAGCGTCGAGAAGTCGTACCGCCGCACCTTCAGGACGATGGTCCGCCCCGAGTGCCCCGACGCCCGCAGCCGCCCCACGCACCGCTCCGCGAGCCGTTCCACCTCCAGCCGGATCCGCACCCGGTCGTGGAGGTCCACGTCGAAGGTGTCCTCGACCGACACCGACTTGGCGTCCCGCTCGGCCACCACGCGCCGATCGTCGTACCCCTGGGCCATCCGGTGCAGGGCGGCCCCGTGCGCCCGCCCCAGGAGCCGTACGAGCTCGTCCTCTCCCGCCTCCACGAGATCGGAGACGCTGGTCATCCCGGCGCGCCGCAGATGCTCCCCGGTGGCCGGCCCGACCCCGGGCAGGATCCGTACCGACCGCGGTCCGAGCAGCTCCCGCTCGGTCCCGGGCTCGATGAGGACGAGCCCGTCCGGCTTGGCCTCCTCGGAGGCGATCTTCGCGATCATCTTGGACCCGGCGAGCCCCACCGACCCGGTCAGCCCCGTCGTCGCGAGGATGTCCACCCGCAGCCGCTCCCCCGCCGCCCGGGCGCTCGCGCTGTCGTCGGCGACGCCGCCGGCCTCGAGGTCGACGAAGGCCTCGTCGAGGCTGAGGGGCTCGACGAGCGGGGAGAGCCCCCGGAGCAGCTCCATGACCTGCTCGCTGATCGAGCGGTAGAAGGCGAAGCGCGGCACGAGATAGGCCGCGTTCGGCGCGAGCCGCCGCGCCTGGCCCATCGGCATGGCCGAGTGCACCCCGAAGCGACGCGCCTCGTAGGAGGCGGTGGCGACCACGCCCCGCGGCCCGAGACCGCCGACGATCACGGGCTTTCCGCGCAGGCTGGGCTTCGACGCCTGCTCGGCGGCGGCGAAGAAGGCATCCATGTCGAGATGCAGGATCGTGGGCGCGGCTCTCACACGTCCGATGCTGCCTTACGCCACTGACAACGTCCCCGCGGAACGCCCGGGGCCCCGGACCGGCCCCTGTGAGCGGGGCCCACCCGGACCACGGACGCCCTCAGACCGCCCTGTCGCGCCGCCGTCGCGCCAGCTCGTCGCCGGGGTTGTGCCCGACCAGCGTCTCGCCGGTGTCGACGCGCTCCCCGTGGAGCTGCGAGAGCGCGGCCTCGACGTCGCGCCAGACCACCCCGACGGCGATGCCGAAGACGCCCTGCCCGCCCTGGAGGAGGTCGACGACCTCGTCGGGCGAGGAGCACTCGTAGACCGTGGCCCCGTCGCTCATGAGCGTCATCCGCTCCAGGTCCCGGAAACCCCGGGCACGCAGGTGCTGCACCGCGGCCCGGATGTTCTGGAGCGCCACCCCGGTGTCGAGGAAACGCTTGACGATCTTCAGCACGACGACGTCGCGGAAGCTGTACAGCCGCTGGGTCCCCGACCCGTACGCGGGCCGCACGCTCGGCTCCACGAGCCCGGTGCGCGCCCAGTAGTCCAGCTGGCGATAGGTGATCCCGGCGGCCGCGCAGGCCGTCGGTCCGCGGTAGCCGATCGCCGCGTCGGCGATGCCGTCACCGGTGTCCGCCCCGAAGTCGCCCACACTGCCGTGAAGCGGATACGGACCGCTCTCTCCGGACACGCGTCCGAGGGAGCTCCCTGCCGTACCGTCCGCGCTGCTCATCACGCCGACCCTCCGTCCTTGACCTGCCCACACGAAGGTAGGCAGTCACTTGGGGTGCGTCAACGATCGCCACACTCGGCACGCCGAGTGATAATCACCCTGAGAGTGGTTTCGCGTGTCCCTCTCCCGGGAAAGGCTACTCGAATGCCCTGACGGCACCCCGCGAACGGCTTCCGGTCGCACCGCCGCGTCTCACTGGCTGCTGCTTCCGAAATCCTCCGGTGAGATCTGGTCGAGGAACTCGCGGAACTTCTCCACCTCGTCCTCCTGCTCGTCCGGGATCGCGATGCCGGCGTCGTCCAGCACGCCGTCGCTGCCGAAGATCGGCGTCCCGGTCCGAAGGGCCAGCGCTATCGCGTCCGACGGCCGCGCGCTCACCTCGACGCCGCTGGCGAAGACCAGCTCGGCGTAGAAGACACCGTCGCGCAGATCCGTGATGCGGACCTCGGTGAGCTCCTGTCCCACGGCCTCCAGCACGTCCTTGAACAGGTCGTGCGTCAGCGGCCGCGGCGGGGCCATCCCCTGCTGGGCGAAGGCGATCGCGGTCGCCTCCCCCGGTCCGATCCAGATGGGGAGGTACCGATCGCCTCCCACTTCACGCAGGAGCACGATCGGCTGGTTGGAGGGCATTTCCACCCGGACACCCACAACGTCGAGCTCGTTCACACAGCAACCCTAGGACGTGCCCGACCGATTTGGATAGTCGGGCCCCCTCCGGACGCCCCACCGGGTCACTGGAGCCGGATCCCCAGGGCGCTCTGAACGAGGGCCGCGTGCAGCCGCACCGACTGCGCGGCGAGCTCCTTCGCGGTGGCCTCCGCATGGGCTCTGGTCTGCGGGTTACGGTGCCGGCGCAGCGGCGCGACCACCTGCTCGATCAGCCCGGCCTCCCGGTCGGCGGCCGCCTTGACGGCCCGCAGGTGCCGGGGTTCCAGACCGAATCTCCCCAGATCCGCGACAAGTCTGGCGACGGTGACGGCGTCGGCGTCGTAGCCGCCGCCCTCCGTCTCGGCGATCAGGCCGTACGACTCCCACTCGGCGAGCTCGGCCTCGGTCACCTCGGCGGCGGCAATCAGCTCGGCCCGTCCGAGCCGCGCGACGGTCGGCGCCTCCGCCTCGTCCTGCTCCCAGGCCCCTTCCAGCAGGTCCCGTCGGCGCCCGGGCGCCGGGAGCTTGATCTCCTCGCCCCGCGCGAGGGCGTCGAGGTGCTCACGGATGACCTTCAGCGGAAGGTAGTGGTCCCGCTGCATCCGCAGGATGCGGGCGAGCCGCTCCACGTCCTCCGGGCTGAACTTCCGGTATCCGGAGGCCGTCCGCCGGGGCTCGACCAGCCCCTCGGCCTCCAGGAACCGGATCTTGGAGATCGTCACTTCGGGAAATTCGTCGCGCAGCTGGTTCAGCACCGTGCCGATGCTGACCAGCCGGTCGCCCGCGGTGGCGGTGCCGGATCCGGCACCGCCCGTCGGTGTTCGCAGCATGGACCTTCCCTGAAGGGATTCCCCGAGGCGTCACACGCCTCGCTGGCTCGAGTAGAAGACCAGCCGGTACTTGCCGATCTGCACTTCGTCGCCGTTGGACAGGACGACCGAGTCGATCGGCTCACGGTTGACGTACGTGCCGTTGAGGCTGCCGACGTCGGCGACGGTGAAGCTGCCGTCCTGCGCCCGCCGGAACTCGACATGCCGCCGGGAGACCGTGAAGTCGTCCAGGAAGATGTCGCTCTGCGGGTGACGGCCGGCCGTCGTCAGCTCGCCGTCGAGCAGGAACCGGCTGCCCGAGTTCGGCCCCCGGCGCACCACGAGGAGCGCGGAACCCGAAGGCAGCGCCTCCACGGCCGCCAGCGCCTCGGGAGACAGCGACGGAAGGGCGGTCTGCCCGGTGACCTCCGCCTCGTACGCCTCGATCCCCGAGATGGAGATCGTGGACGTCGTCTCCGACGCGCGCTCGGCGGCGACCCCGCCCCGCAGCGGCGTACCGCAGTGGGAGCAGAAGCGGCTGTCCGCCGCGTTGCGGTGACCGCACCTCGTACACACCGGCATGGACGCATCCTCCTGCCGCGGCTGCCCCGCGGAGGTCTGTGTCGCGTACGGGTCGGGCGCAAACCCTCCACCCGTACTTGAGGTTGATGGTTCTCCGAAACCTATGCGGGCGGCCCCGGCGGGGTCAACAGAAGACGCGCCCCGTGTGCCCGGAATGTCACCGCCCCGACCCTCGACCTCGTCACGGAAGAGCGGGCGCTCGCCGCCCTGCTCCTCGCTCTGGGCGTGGCGCGGCGCGGCGTGCCTGGCGTTGCCGCCGTCCTCGCGTGCGCTCTTGCCGAACAACTTCGCAAACAACTTCACGGGCGATTCCCCTTGACCGAAACAGACCCGCCCGTGGGGCAGGACGAACCGAGATCCTTCACACCTGCCGACCCGGACACCTTCACAACGTCCGTATCCTCCGGACAGTTTCCACCACGCACCACCCTTGTGGTGCGCCGACCCCCCGCAACGTCATGCCCTTGTCGCGGGAACCCCCTCGTCCCCCTCTCACTGGGAGGACGACTGAGCGTAGTCAGGCCGCTTCGCGGGTCGCAAGGCGTCGACGACGATCTTCGCCGACCGCTCCACCGTGGCTGTGGCCTGCTCCTTCTCCAGGGTCTGCACGACACCGCCGGGGATGTTGAGCGCGGGCTCCAGATCCTCCGGCTTGCCGATGACCTTGAAGACGTACGGAGCGGTCACCTTCGTTCCATCGATCTGCATGTCGTCACCGCTACCGGTGAAATAACTGTCCGCGACGACCCGGACGCCGTTCACCTGGATCGCCTCGGCGCCCGCCGCACGCAGCTCCTGGATGGCGTCGAGCAGCATGTCCGACTCGACGGCCCCGGCGGGATCCCCCACCGTGAGGGTGATGCCCGGCCCCTCGGCGGCGACGGTGCCGGCCAGGATGCCGAGCTGCCGCTCCTTCTCCTGGGTCTGCTTGCGCGCCTCCTCGGCCTGGTCCGAGCTGGACTCCAGCTCGGAACGCTGCTTCTCCAGCCGGGCCTTCTCGTCCTCCAGGCGCTGCGTGCGGTCGTCGAGTTCGTCGAGGATCCGCACGAGGTCCTCCTGACGGGCCCCGCGCAGCGCGCTGTTCTCACTCGTCGAGGAGACCTGGATGGCCAGCCCCAGGCCGAGGACGAACAGCAGGAGGGCGACGACGAGTTGAGCCCGGGTCACCCGCGGCGGCCACAGGGCGGAGGCGAGCCTCCGCCGCCCGCTCGGCTCGGCGGCGGGCGACGCGGCCACGGCCGGCGGCCCCGCCACGACGGGCACGACGGGCACCTCGGGCGCCTCGGGCGCTCGGGCGTCCTCGCCCCGCTGCTCGGGCTTCGCGGTCTCGGGAGCCTCGGGCTTGCCGGCTTCGGGGGCCTCGGGCTTCTCGGGCCGCCCCGGGTTCTGGGGGTTCTGGGGGTTCTGGGGGTTCTCGGGGTTCTGAGGGTTCTCGCTCATCGGCCTCACGCCCGGAAGACGTGACGCCGGATGGCGGCCGCGTTGGAGAAGATGCGGATGCCGAGCACGACGACCACACCGGTCGACAGCTGCGCGCCCACGCCCAGCTTGTCGCCGAGGAAGACGATCAGCGCGGCCACGACCACGTTGGAGAGGAACGAGACCACGAAGACCTTGTCGACGAAGATCCCGTCCAGCATGGCCCGCAGGCCGCCGAAGACCGCGTCGAGGGCGGCGACCACGGCGATCGGAAGATAGGGCTCGACCACCGCCGGAACCTCGGGGCGGACCAACAGTCCGACCACGACTCCGACGATCAGGCCCAGTACGGCGATCACGATGTGCCCTTCCCTGTGTCGGCCGTGGCCCGACCGGAGGGCGTCGCCACCCCGGCCCCCCTCGGCTCTGCGGTACGTACGGTCAGGCTCGGCGCGGCCGGCAGGCGCACGTCGCCCTCGACCGAGATCCTGCTCCTGATCCCGAAGTTCTCCACCAGCGCGTGCAGATACTGCCCGTCGGCGCTGTCCTGGAACGCGGTGCTCAGCCGCTGCCCGTCCCCCACGGCGAGGACGGTGTACGGCGGCACCAGCGGCTTGTTGTCGACCAGTATCGCGTCACCGGCCGCCCGGATCGCGGACAGCGACGTCAGCCGCTGCCCGTTGATCGCGACCGCCTCGGCACCCGACTCCCACAGCCCGTTGATCACCCGCTGCATGTCCCGGTCGCGGACTCGGCCCGTGTCGGAGAAGCCCGTGCTCTCCCGCGGTCCGCCGCCACCAGTGTCGGTGCCCTTGGCGTCGTCGACGACGAGCCTCACCCCGGGGCCGTGCACCGGCGTCGCGCCCGACAGCAGGGCCACGAGCTCGGCCTGGTCCCCGCCGTGCTGCTGCAGGGCCTGCCGCTGGCGCTCCCCGACCTCGGCCCGGATCCGCTCGACGTCCTCCTCCAGCTGGTCGGCGGTGGACGTCTCCTTGTCGATCCGGTCGATCAGGTCCTGCCGCTCCTTGGCGACGACCGGCGCGGAGATCCGCGCCTCGGCCGCGCCCACGGTCACCACGACGGCGGCGAGCAGGAGACCCGCGGCGACGCCCAGTTTGGCCCGCAGGCTACGGGGCAGCCCACCGCCCTCGGCCGCTCGCCGGGCCGTCGCCTCGGCGTAGCCGTCGTCGAGCGCGTGGTCGATCACGTTGTTCAGCAGCGACATGGACGCGTCCGGACGCGGCGGCGACGATCCGGTGCTCCGAACGGGGGGCTGCTGCGACATGCCGCACATCGTCGCACGTCGCACGGCCTACCGCCGAATGGCCCCTCCGTACGGCCGGGAGGCGCCCCGTGGACACCTCCCGGCCGAACCGCCCGAACCGTCAGCGACCTGCGCTGTCGACCACCTCGGCCCACTCGTCGAGCAGGGCCTGCGCGGAGGCGTCGTCGGGCCCCTCCGCCCACAGATGGGTGACGGCCTCGGCGGGGTCGGGCAGCACCATCACCCACCGCCCGTCGGCCTCGACCACCCGGACTCCGTCGGTGGTGTCCACGGAGCGGCTGCCCGCCGCCTCCACCACCCGACGCATCACCAGACCCTTCACGGCCCACGGGGTCGCGATGTCCTTCTTCAGGACGTGCGCCCGCGGGATCCGGGCATCGATCTGGCTCAGCGTGAGCTGCGTCCGAGCCACGAGACCGATCAGCCGCACGAAGGCGGCGGCCCCGTCGAAGACGCTGCTGAACTCGGGCACGATGAACCCGCCGCGCCCGTCGCCGCCGAAGATCGTCGACTCCTCACGCCCGACCCGCGTGAGGTCGTCGGGCGAAGTGGTCGTCCACTCGACCTGGGTGCCGTGGTACGCGGCGACCTGCTCGGCGATCCGCGTGGTCGTCACCGGCAGCGCGACCCGACCGGACCGCCGCTCGGCCGCCACCAGGTCGAGCAGCACCAGGAGCGCCCGGTCGTCCTCGATGATCCGCCCGCGCTCGTCCACCAGCGAGAGCCGTTCGCCGACGGGGTCGAAGCGCACCCCGAACGCGGCGCGCGCCGAGGCCACGATCTCCCCGAGCCGTACGAGTCCGGCCCGTCGGCTCTCGGCCGACTCTGTGGGCCGGGACTCGTCGAGCCCGGGGTTGATCGTCAGCGAGTCGACCTGGAGCCGCCCGAGCAGACTGGGCAGTACGAGCCCGGCGCTGCCGTTGGAGGCGTCCACGACGACCTTCAGACCGGCTTCCGCGATCCCGGTGGTGTCGACGTTCCGCAGCAGCGAGCCGGTGTACGAGTCGAAGACGCTCGCCGGGAAGGAGAGGTCGCCGATCTCACCGGGGAAGGCCCGCCGGTACTCCTGGCGCGCGAACACCCGGTCGAGCTTCCGCTGCTGCGCCTGCGAGAGGTCCGCCCCGCGTTCGTCGAAGAACATGATGTCCACGGAGTCCGGCACGCCGGGCGAGGTTCTGATCATGATTCCGCCGGCGCTGCCGCGCGCGGTCTGCTGCCGCGCCACCGGCAGGGGCACGTTCTCCAGGTCCCGCACGTCGATGGCGCTGGCCTGCAGCGCGGAGATCACCGCCCGCTTCAGCGCCCGGGCGCCCCGGGAGTGGTCGCGCGCGGTGGTGACCGTCGACCCCTTCTTCAGGGTCGTGGCGTAGGCCCCGGCGAGCCGGACGGCCAGCTCCGGGGTGATCTCCACGTTGAGGATGCCGGAGACCCCGCGCGCCCCGAAGAGATGGGCCTGCCCTCGGGACTCCCAGATGACGGAGGTGTTGACGAAGGCGCCGGCCTCGATCGTCTTGAAGGGGTAGACGCGCACGTTCCCCTGCACGATCGATTCTTCGCCGACGAGGCACTCGTCGCCGATGACGGCGCCGTCCTCGATCCGGGCGGCCCGCATGATGTCGGTGTTCTTCCCGATCACACAGCCGCGCAGATTGCTCTGCTGCCCGAGGTAGACGTTGTCGTGGACGACCGCCTTGTGCAGGAACGCACCGCTCTTCACGACCACGTTCGAGCCGATGACCGTGTGCTCACGGATCTCGGCGCCCGCTTCGACCTTGGCGTAGTCGCCGATGTAGAGCGGTCCGCGGAGCTCGGCGTCGGGGTGCACCTCGGCGCCTTCGGCGACCCACACGCCCGGCGAGATCTCGAAGCCGTCGATGTCGACCTGGACCTTGCCCTCCAGGACGTCCGCCTGGGCCTTCACATAGCTCTCGTGGGTGCCGACGTCCTCCCAGTAGCCCTCGGCGACGTAGCCGAAGATCGGCTTGCCCTCCTTCATGAGCTGAGGGAAGACATCGCCCGACCAGTCCACCGGAACGTCGGCCTCGACGTAGTCGAAGACCTCGGGCTCCATCACGTAGATGCCCGTGTTCACGGTGTCCGAGAAGACCTGTCCCCAGGTGGGTTTCTCCAGGAAGCGCTCGACCTTGCCCTCTTCGTCGACGATCGTGATCCCGAATTCCAGTGGATTCGGCACCCGGGTCAGGCAAACCGTGACAAGGGCGCCCTTCTCCTTGTGGAAGGCGATGAGATCGGTGAGATCGAAATCGGTGAGTGCGTCACCCGAGATGACGAGGAAAGCGTCGTCCTTCAACGCTTCCTCGGCGTTCTTCACACTTCCCGCTGTACCGAGTGGCTTTTCCTCATTGGCATACGTGAGCTCCATGCCGAGCTCTTCTCCGTCACCGAAGTAGTTCCTGACCAGTGAGGCGAGAAACTGCACGGTGACGACGGTCTCGTTGAGACCGTGCCTCTTGAGCAGTCGTAGGACGTGCTCCATGATCGGCCGGTTCACTACCGGCAGAAGAGGCTTGGGCATGCTTGAGGTCATAGGGCGAAGGCGGGTTCCTTCGCCACCGGCCATCACGACGGCCTTCATGTCGGAAGCGTCCTCCTTGAAGAGACGACGGTCCTGCCGACTTCACCTGTCTGTACTCAGGGACCCCTCGGACGTCCTCGTTGTTGCCGGCGACGCTGCTCGACACAGGACAGACGGGCTCAATCGGCCGCGGTATCCGCCTTCACGAGTCGACGGACCTGGACCACGTAGAGGATCCCTGCCCACCAATACAGAGTTGTACCCCATCCGGCGAAGGCCCACCCGAAAACTTCAGCGAGTGACGAGAGCCAGCCCGTTCCGTCACTGAGAAGCAGCAGCGGGAACGCGTACATCAAGTTGAAAGTCGCAGCTTTGCCGAGGAAGTTCACCTGCGGCGGCGGGTAGCCGTGCCGGCGGAGGATTCCCACCATCACAAGCAGCATGGCCTCGCGCGCCAGGAGTGCGGCGGTCAGCCACAGCGGCAGGATCTCCCGCCAGGTGAGCCCCACGAGAGTGGACAGGATGTACAACCGGTCGGCGGCGGGATCGAGCAGCCGGCCGAGGCTACTGATCTGGTTCCAGCGCCGGGCGAGCTTCCCGTCGAGATAGTCGCTGACGCCGCTGAGCGCCAGAACGAGGAGCGCCCACCCGTCACTCTTGGGCCCGCCGAACTCCGGACGGAGAATCAGCCACAGAAACAGCGGCACGCCGACGAGGCGCGCCATGCTGAGAATGTTGGGGATGGTGAGGACCCGGTCGGTCTGAACGCGAGTCTCCTGGACCTCCACCCGGGGGCCTCCTGCTGGGACGGTGCCGACATTGCCCCCTGACCTTACCCTCAGCCACCACGCGGGGGCGCACAGGGTCCTCTCCGGTCCCGGAACGCAAAAATGCCTCAACCCCCGGACCAGGTCCGGGGGTTGAGGCTAAAAATTGTTCGGCGGTGTCCTACTCTCCCACAGGGTCCCCCCTGCA
>NZ_JBEXSZ010000161.1:0-18175 GCF_040613865.1 Streptomyces sp. NPDC006197
CGAGGTGTACGGGGAGCCGCACGCCGTGATCGCCGGCGTACGGCTCATCACCCCGGCGGTCAGTCTCGGCAGGGGCGGCCGCGGGCCGCGCGGGGCCGGCCGTGGGCCCGGCAGGGGCAGCCGTCGGTCCTGCGGGCTGGGCAGGACCACCGGTCGGCTCGGAAGGGACGGCCGCAGGCAGGGCCCGGCCACCGGCAGGCTCGTCCTGGGCAGCCCCGCGCCATGCGGGGGCGTCCATCGGCCTTACGGGAGCGCCTGTCGGCCCTGCCGGGGCCGCCGTGGGCCGGGGCGGCGCAGTCGTGGTTCCGGCGGGGACGACATCGCGAGGGGCGCCCGCGACCGTGGGCCCGGCAGGGGCGGCCGCGGGCCGCGCGGGGCTGGGTGCCGACGGGGCACCGGGGCCCGACGGCGCCGGGAGAGACGAAGTCGCCGCGTCCGAGGGTGTGGGCGTGGGCGCCCCTGCGCTGCCCTCAAGCAGCCCTGCAGGTCGAGGCGGGACGAGAGCCGGCACGGACGTTGCCGGGGCGGGCGCCGGCCGGTGGACCGGCGCGGGCGACGGTCGGTGGGGCGGCGCGGGCGGCGCGGGCGTCGGCCGGTGGGGCGGGGCGGGCGACGGCACCGGTGTCCCCGGGCGGGGCGGCGTGGCCGCCTGTGGCGGTGGGGCGGAGGGCCGGTCCGTCGCGGGGATCGGGCGGAGGCGGGTCGTGGTCTCGACCGCCGGGAGGTCCGCGGCGTCCGGGGCCTGGAGCAGGGCGTCCGTGATGCGGGAGGTCATGGGGCGGTGCTCACCGGTCATCCCCGTCCCCCCGCTCGTGTCGACAATGCCCGTCACTCTACGGGCTGTTCCCCCGCGCACGGGAACTCAGGGGCTACCCACCCCCCAAACCTGTCTGGCAAGCTCGGGCCATGACTCCCCGTGCCGCCGACCGGGCCCGTTACGACCGGGCCACCGCTCACCTCGACGCGCCCGTGGCGATCGTCGACCTGGAGGCCTTCGACGCCAACGCGGCGGACCTCGTGCGCCGGGCCGGGGGCAAGCCGATCCGGGTGGCGAGCAAGTCGGTCCGGTGCCGGGCGCTGCTGGAGCGGGTGCTGTCGCGCGACGGGTTCGCCGGGATCATGTCGTTCACGCTCGACGAGTCGTTGTGGCTGGCGCGCGCCGGGTTCGAGGATGTGCTGCTCGCGTACCCGTCGGCGGACCGCTCCGGGTTCGGGGAGCTCGCGCGGGATCCGAAGCTCGCCGCCGCCGTGACCGTGATGGTGGACGACGTGGCGCAGCTCGATCTGATCGACGCGACCCGCGCGGGCGGGACGGAGGAGGTGCGGGTCTGTCTGGAGCTGGACACGGCGCTGCACCTGCTCGGGGGGCGGATACGGGTCGGGGCCCGGCGCTCGCCGCTGCGGGAGCCCGCCCAGCTCGCCGAGCTGGCCCGTTCCGTGGTGCGGCGGCCGGGCTTCCGGCTGGTCGGGATCATGGCGTACGAGGGGCATGTCGCCGGCGTCGGGGACGCGGTCGCGGGCCGTCCGCTGCGCTCGCGGGCGATCCGGCTGATGCAGTCCGCCGCCCGCAGGGAGCTGGCGGAGCGCAGGGCGGCCGTGGTGCGGGCCGTCCGGGCGGTGGCGCCGGACCTGGAGTTCGTGAACGGCGGCGGCACCGGCAGCGTGCAGCACACGGCCGCCGAGGACGCGGTGACGGAGATCGCGGCGGGTTCGGGGCTGTTCGTGCCGCGTCTCTTCGACAACTACACGTCCTTCAGCGGGCGTCCGGCCGCGCTCTTCGCGCAGCCGGTGGTCCGCCGCCCGGGTGTGGGCGTGGTGACGGTGCTCGGCGGCGGCTACCCGGCGTCGGGGGCCGCGGGTCCGGACCGGCTGCCCGTCCCGTACCTGCCCGAGGGGCTCCGGTACGACCCGCAGGAGGGTCCCGGCGAGGTGCAGACCCCGCTGCTCGGCTCCCCCGCCGACGACCTGCGGATCGGCGACAAGGTCTGGTTCCGGCACGCGAAGGCCGGGGAGCTGTGCGAGCGGTTCGAGAGCCTGCACCTGGTGGAGGGCGATCGCGTCGCGTCGACCGTGCCCACGTACCGGGGCGAGGGGATGACCTTCCTCTAGAACACCGTGTCCGGCTGGTCCGGGACGATGCTGCCGTCGGGGCGCCGGACCGGCTGCGCGGTGCCGTCGCTCGTCGTGTAGCCGGTGGTCGAGCAGGGGTACGGCGTCGCCTTCTGCTTCTTCGGCTCGATGAACATGGGGTTGACGAGCCAGCGGCCGTCGCCGTTCTCGTACGCCCGGCACATGAGTTCGTTCTTGTTGCGGTTGAGGACCAGGCGCAGCCCGGTGGCGTCCCGCAGGAAGGAGACGTCGGTGTCGGAGTCGCCGGCGGCGAAGACCTGGCGGCGGTCGGCGGGCTGGACGCGCTCGGCGGCGGGGCCGCGGACGCCGAAGACCTCCTGGTTGATCCAGCAGCGCTTGCCGTCGATGTAGGTGATCATCGTGTCCTCGCCGTCCCGGACGGTGCCGCAGCCCTTGAGGTGGGTGGTGAGGCGGCCGTGGTCGGTGGTGTTGCGGATGCCGATGGCGTGGGTGGGGTCGATGCCGACGCCCTTCGCCCAGACGTCGACGACGGGTTCGGGTGAGGCGGAGACGATCCAGACGTCGAAGCCGCCGTCCCGGAGGGCGCGGATCAGGTCGCGCTGCTGGTCGTAGTAGCGGACCCAGCCGGTGACCTGTGCGGTGCCAACCCGCTGGGTGGCGCCTTGCGGGGCGGCGAGGTTCTCGGCGCGGGCGGCGGCCGCGAAGGAGGCGGCCTGGCGGGTGGTCCAGCCGTGCAGGAGCTGGGCGAGCCAGGCGTACTGGGGTTCCGTGCGCCGGTGGTCGTGGCCGGCGAAGGCCGTCCTGCCGGCGGTCGTGGTCCCGTTCGCGTAGACGGAGAGGAGTTCGTCGGCGCAGCGGGTGTCGGTGGCCGTGGGGAGGGTGCGTACGCCGGTGGGGCAGGCCCGGCCGAGGGCGGTCGCGGCCTCGGGGGTGAGGTGGCGGCTGGTGGTGGACCAGTCGCCGTCCTTCGGGGGCCGGATGCGGTCGTTGCGCAGGAGCCAGGAGAAGGTGGCGTCGCCGACGTCGTTCTTGACCACGGTGTTGTCCCAGTCGAAGACCGCGACCGGCTTCCGGCCGTTCCTGTCCTCGCAGTGGTCGGCGACGAGGGCGTCGATGCGCGCCTTGTTGTCGCCGTACCAGCCGTCGGAGATCTTCAGGGCGGGGCATCCGGCGGGCCCGGCCCCGGCGTTCGCCGCGGGGAGGAGGCCGGTGGCGGCGAGGGCGAGGGCGGCCGCCGCGGCGAAGGTGCGGAGCTTGTCGTTCATGAACGCTCTCCTGGGTGTACGCGGACAGCCGGGCGCCTTGCGACGCCCGGCTGTCGGGTGGGGGAACGGGGTGGCGGCGGTGAGGGCCTAGGGGGTGAGGCCTAGAGGGGGGTCACGTACGCGCCCGAGATGCCGCCGTCGACGAGGAAGTCGCTGGCGTTGACGAAGGAGGAGTCGTCGCTCGCGAGGAAGGCGACGGCGGCGGCGATCTCCTCGGCCTCGGCGAAGCGGCCGACGGGGATGTGCACGAGGCGGCGCGCGGCCCGCTCGGGGTCCTTGGCGAAGAGCTCCTGGAGGAGCGGGGTGTTGACCGGGCCGGGGCAGAGGGCGTTGACGCGGATGCCCTCGCGGGCGAACTGGACGCCCAGCTCGCGGGACATGGCGAGGACGCCGCCCTTGGAGGCGGTGTACGAGATCTGGCTGGTGGCGGCGCCCATGATGGCGACGAAGGAGGCGGTGTTGATGATGGAGCCCTTGCCCTGGCGGCGCATGTAGGGCAGGGCGGCCTTGCAGCAGAGGTAGACGGAGGTGAGGTTGACGTCCTGGACGCGCTTCCAGGCCTCCAGGCCGGTCTCCAGGATGGAGTCGTCGTCGGGGGGCGAGATGCCGGCGTTGTTGAAGGCGATGTCGACGGAGCCGTAGGTGTCGAAGGCGACCTTGAAGAGGTTCTCGACCTCTTCCGGGTCGGTGACGTCGACCCGGACGAAGGTGCCGCCGACCTCCTCGGCGGCGGCCTTGCCGGCGGTCTCGTCGATGTCGCCGCAGACGACGTTGGCGCCTTCGGAGGCGAGGCGGCGGGCGGCGGCGAGGCCGATGCCGCTGCCGGCGCCGGTGATGACGGCGGTGCGGCCGACGAGGCGGCGGCAGATGTTCTCTTCGGTGCTGCTCATGGGTGCTCAGGCCTCCGTGCTGATGAAGACGTTCTTGGTTTCGGTGAAGGCGGTCAGGGCGTCGGGGCCGAGTTCGCGGCCGAGGCCGGACTGCTGGTAGCCGCCGAACGGGGTCCAGTAGCGGACGCTGGAGTGGGAGTTGACGGAGAGGTTGCCGGCCCGGACGGCCCGGGAGGCGCGCAGGGCGCGGCCGACGTCCCGGGTCCAGATCGAGCCGGAGAGGCCGTACTCGGTGGCGTTGGCGAGGCGGATCGCGTCGGCCTCGTCCTCGAAGGGGAGGACGACGGCGACGGGTCCGAAGATCTCCTCGACGGCGCAGGGGGCGTTCTCGGCGACGCCGGTGAGGACGGTCGGCGGGAACCAGAAGCCGGGGCCCTCCGGGGCCTTGCCACGGATGCCGTCGAGATCGTCGGTGACGTAGGAGCGGACGCGGTCGAGCTGGGCGCGGGAGATGAGCGGGCCCATCTGGGTGCGCTCGTCGGCGGGGTCGCCGACGACGATCTCCTCGATGGCGGGGGTGAGGAGCTCCAGGAAGCGGTCGTACGCGCTCCGCTGGACGAGGATGCGGGTGCGGGCGCAGCAGTCCTGGCCGCTGTTGTCGAGGAAGGACATCGGAGCCGCCGCCGCCGCGGCCTCCAGGTCCGCGTCGGCGAAGACGATGTTGGGGCTCTTGCCGCCGAGTTCGAGGGTGACCCGCTTCACCTGGTCGGCGCACTTCGCCATGATCGACTTTCCGACCCCGGTGGAGCCGGTGAAGACGATCTTGGCGATGCCGGGGTGTTCGACGAGGGCGTTGCCCGCGACCGGGCCGGTGCCGGGGAGGACCTGGAACAGGCCCTCGGGCAGGCCGGCCTCCAGGGCGAGTTCGGCGAGGCGGAGCGCGGTGAGCGGGGTGGTCTCGGCCGGCTTGAGGAGGACGGCGTTGCCTGCGGCGAGGGCGGGTGCGGTGGCCCAGGCGGCGATCGGCATGGGGAAGTTCCAGGGGGCGATGACGCCGACGACCCCGAGCGGTTCGAGGATCGTGATGTCGAGGCCGCCGGCCACCGGGATCTGGCGGCCGTTGAGGCGCTCCACTCCCCCGGCGGCGAAGTCGAGCAGGTCGCGGACGTTGCCGGCCTCCCAGCGGGCGTTGCCGATGGTGTGGCCCGCCTCGGTGACCTCCAGGCGGGCCAGTTCCTCGATGTGGTCGTCGACGACGGCGGCGAAGCGGCGGAGCAGCCGGGCCCGGTCGGCGGGCGCGGCGGCGGCCCAGCCGCGCTGGGCGGCGGTGGCGCGGGCGACAGCGGCGTCGACGTCGGCGGGGGTGGCGGCGGGGACGGTGGCGACCAGCTCCTCGGTCGCCGGGTTCAGTACCTGAAGTGCCTGGAGCAACGCATTCCTCTCAGTGGCGTGTCAGTGGCGTTCGAAGGAGCGGCGCAGCTCCCAGTCGGTCACCGCGGCGTCGAAGGCGTCGAGTTCGACGCGGGCCATGTTGCGGTAGTGGGCGACGACCTCGGCGCCGAAGGCGGCCTTGGCGATCTCGCTGGTCTCCCAGAGTTCGGCGGCCTCGCGCAGGGTGGTGGGGACGTGCGCGTATTCGGCGGTGTACGCGTTCCCGGTGCAGGGCGGGGGCAGTTCGAGGCGCTGCTCGATGCCGTACAGGCCGGCGGCGACCAGGCCGGCGACGGCGAGGTAGGGATTGACGTCGCCACCGGGGAGGCGGTTCTCGAAGCGGGTGGAGCGGCCGTGGCCGACGACCCGGAGCGAGCAGGTGCGGTTGTCGTGGCCCCAGGCGACGGCGGTGGGCGCGAAGGAACCGGGCTGGAACCGCTTGTAGGAGTTGATGTTGGGGGCGTAGAGGAGGGAGAAGTCGCGGAGGGCGGCGAGCTGTCCGGCGAGGAAGTGCCGCATGGTCTCGGACATGTGGTGTTCGTCGTCCCCGGCCATCACGTTCTCTCCGTCGGCGTTCTGGAGGGAGAGGTGGATGTGGCAGGAGTTGCCCTCGCGTTCGTTGTACTTCGCCATGAAGGTGAGCGAGAAGCCCTCCTGGGCGGCGATCTCCTTGGCGCCCGTCTTGTAGACGGCGTGCTGGTCGCAGGTGACGAGGGCCTCGTCGTACTTGAAGGCGATCTCGTGCTGGCCGGGGTTGCACTCGCCCTTGGCGGACTCGACGGTGAGTCCGGCGCCGGCCATCTCGTTGCGGATGCGGCGCAGGAGCGGTTCGATGCGTCCGGTGCCGAGGACGGAGTAGTCGATGTTGTACTGGTTGGCGGGGGTGAGACCGCGGTAGTTCGCGTCCCAGGCCTGCTCGTAGCTGTCCTTGAAGACGATGAACTCGAGCTCGGTGCCGACGTGGGCGGTGAGGCCGAGCTCCGCGAGGCGCTCCAGCTGGCGGCGGAGGATCTGGCGGGGCGCGGCGACGACGGGGGTGCCGTCGGCCCAGGCGAGGTCGGCCGTCACCATGGCGGTGGCGTCGTTCCAGGGGAGGCGGCGGAGGGTGGTGAGGTCGGGGTGCATGGCGAAGTCGCCGTAGCCGCGGTCCCAAGAGGACATCTCGTAGCCGTCGACGGTGTTCATCTCGGTGTCGACGGCGAGGAGGTAGTTGCAGCCCTCGGTGCCGTGGCCGAGGACCTCGTCCAGGAAGAACGGTGCGGCGAACCGCTTGCCCTGGAGTCTTCCCTGCATGTCGGGGAAGGCCAGGACGACGGTGTCGATCTCGCCGCTCACGACGAGGGCGCGCAGCTCCTCGACGGTGAGCGGGGGTGTGCGGTCTGCCACGGGATTGCTCCTCCTTCGGCCTGCCGGGAGCCATAAGGTATTGCGGAAGACCATTGCTTGGGAAGTGCTGGAGGAAGGGAAACGAGAACGTGGCCAGTACGAGTGAATCGGCGGACCGGCTGACGCCCGTGCTGCGGCCGGTGCGGGCGGGCAACGGATTCGAGGAGGCCCTGGAGCAGATCCTCCAGGTGGTGCGGCTCGGCCTGGTGCCCGGCGGGGAGCGGCTGCCCGCCGAGCGGGAGCTCGCCGACCGGATGGGGATCAGCCGGGTCACCCTGCGCGAGGTCCTGAAGGTCCTCCAGGAGCAGGGGCTCGTGGAGAGCCGGCGCGGCCGGTACGGCGGGACGTTCGTGCTGCCCCGGGTCCAGACGGCCGACGAGGACGAGCTGCGCCGCCGGATCGCCACGGTCGACATGGAGGACACCCTGCGCTTCCGTGAGGTCCTGGAGGTGGGGGCCGCCGGGCTGTGCGCGGCCCACGGCCTCGACGCGGCGGGCGCCGAGCGGCTGCGGACGGCCCTCGCGGCGACCCATGACGCCCCGCTGGCCGATTACCGCCGCCAGGACACCCTGCTCCACCTCACGCTCGCGGAGCTCTCCGGCTCGCCGACGCTGACGGCCCAGTACGCCGCCGTACGGGCGACGGTGAACGACCTCCTGGACTGCATCCCCCTGCTCGTACGCAATCTGGAGCACTCCCAGCACCAGCACACCGCCCTGGTGGAGGCCGTGCTCGACGGGGACGCGGACGCGGCGCGCGAGGTGATGCGGGAGCACTGCTCGGGCACGGCGGCGCTGCTGCGGGGCTTCCTGACGTGAGCGCGGCCCTCGTCCCCGTAACCCGAAAGTAACGCAGGGGGGTTGCGCATCCCGCACGGGCGCCGCAAAGGTATGGCACCAATCCATTGGGCCCGTTGCGGGGAGCTGACGCTGCCATGACGCTGGAAGACACCACGCAGTCGAAGGACGACTACCTCGAACGCCGGACCCTGCGCCGCGGCAGCGCCGGCTGGCTGCTGCTGACCGGCCTCGGCGTGGCGTACGTCGTGTCCGGGGACTTCTCCGGCTGGAACATCGGCCTGTCGAAGGGCGGCTTCGGCGGGCTCGCCGTCGCCACCGTCCTGATGGGCGCGATGTACGCCTGTCTGGTCTTCGCGCTCGCCGAGCTCTCCGCCATCCTGCCCACCGCGGGCGGCGGCTACGGCTTCGCCCGCCGGGCGCTCGGCACCTGGGGCGGCTTCCTCACCGGCACCGCGATCCTCATCGAGTACATCCTCGCCCCCGCCGCGATCTCCATCTTCATCGGCGACTACGTCGAGTCCCTCGGCCTCTTCGGCCTGGAGTCCGGCTGGCCGGTCTACCTGGTCTGCTTCGCGCTCTTCATCGGCATCCACCTGTGGGGCGTGGGCGAGGCGCTGCGCTTCAGCCTGATCGTGACGGCGATCGCGGTCGCGGCCCTGGTCGTCTTCGCGCTCGGCGCGCTCACCGACTTCCACGTGGACGGCCTGAACGACATCCCGGTCGACGGCGCGGCCTTCGGTTCGAACTCCTGGCTGCCCTTCGGACTGCTCGGGATCTGGGCCGCGTTCCCCTTCGGCATGTGGTTCTTCCTCGGCGTCGAGGGCGTGCCGCTCGCCGCCGAGGAGGCAAAGGACCCGGTGCGGTCGATGCCGAGGGCGCTCGCGATCTCGATGGGGATCCTGGTGCTGCTCGCCGTCATGACCTTCTTCGCCGCCACCGGGGCGCGCGGCGCGGCCGCCGTCCAGGAGGCCGGCAACCCGCTGGTCGTGGCGCTCCAGGGCGACGGGGAGCCGACGGCGCTCAGCCGCTTCGTGAACTACGCGGGCCTCGCGGGCCTGGTCGCCTCCTTCTTCTCCCTCATCTACGCCGGTTCGCGCCAGCTGTTCGCCCTCTCCCGAGCGGGCTACCTGCCCCGGTTCCTCTCCCTGACCAGCCGCCGCAAGTCGCCCTACCTGGGCCTGCTCATCCCGGGCGCCATCGGCTTCGCGCTCGCCGCCGGGACCGGTAACGGGGCGCGGATGCTGAACATCGCGGTCTTCGGCGCCACCATCTCGTACGCCCTGATGGCGCTCTCCCACATCGTGCTGCGCCGCCGCGAGCCGGGGCTGCACCGGCCGTACCGCACGCCCGGCGGGATCGTGACCTCGTCGGTGGCCTTCGTCCTGGCCCTGTCGGCGCTGGTCGCGACCTTCCTGGTGGACCGGACGGCGGCCTTCATGGCGCTCGGTGTGTACGTGATCGCCCTCGGCTACTTCGCGTTCTACAGTCGGCACCGTCTGGTGGCCAGGGCGCCCGAGGAGGAGTTCGCGGCGCTCGCCGCGGCCGAGGCCGAACTCGAACGCGACTGATGCCCCTTCCCTTCCTGGAGGAAGTTCCGTGACCAAGCCGCTCATCGGCGTGACCACCTATCTGGACCAGGCGCGCTGGGGCGTGTGGGACATGACCGCCGCGCTGCTCCCGGCGCAGTACCCGCGTCTCGTACGGGAGAGCGGCGGGCTCGCGGTCATGCTGCCGCCGGGCGGGCCCGAGGACGCGGCGGCGGTCGTGGCCCGGCTCGACGGCCTCGTCGTCGCGGGCGGGGCGGACGTCGAGCCCGTGCGGTACGGGGCCGAGCCCGACCCCCGCACCGGCCCGCCGGCCCGCGCCCGGGACGGCTGGGAGCTGGCCCTCGTCGACGCGGCCCTGGCCTCCGGCACCCCGCTGCTCGGCATCTGCCGGGGCATGCAGCTCCTGAACGTGGCGCTCGGCGGCACGCTGATCCAGCACCTGGACGGGCACGTGGAGGCGGTCGGCGTGATCGGCCGGCACGCGGTGAAGCCGGTGCCGGGCACGCGGTACGCCTCGCTGGTGCCCGAACTCGCCGAGGTCCCGACCTACCACCACCAGGCCGTCGACCGCCTCGGCGCGGGGCTCACGGCCTCGGCGCACGCGGAGGACGGCACGGTGGAGGCCGTGGAACTGGCCGCACCGGCCTGGGCGCTCGGGGTGCAGTGGCACCCGGAGATGGGCGAGGACCTGCGCGTGATGCGCGGCCTGGTGGAGGCGGCGGGCCGGTAGTCCCGCCGGAAGGGGTACGGGGCGGCCGGGGTGGGCTCCGGCCGCCCCGCGGCTCAGTGGGCGGTGGTCGCCGCGACCGCGCGGCGCCCCAGCACCACGTACAGCACGGTGGAGACCACCATGCCGACCGGCAGGGAGAGGTCCATGCCGCCGAGGGCGGCGGCGACCGGGCCGGTGTAGAGGGTGTTCACGCAGAGGGCGGCGGCGGCCACGCCCGCCAGCAGGGAGACGGCCCCCGCCAGGTTGACTCCGCCGGTGAACCAGAAGGGGCTCTCGGGGGTCTCGTCCGAGAGCGCGACGCCGTCGTACCGGTTGCGGCGCAGCACGACGTCCGTCGCGTACACGGCCATGAGCGGGCCGATCAGGACGGTGATCACCTGGAGGGCGTTGCTGACGGTGTCGAGGAAGTTGGAGACGAGCAGCCCGTAGAGGGTGAGGCTCACCGCGACGACGCCGTCGAAGAGGACGCTGACGGTGCGCCGGATGCGCAGGCCGACGGCCTGGAGGGCGAGGCCCGCGCTGTAGGCGGTCAGGGCGTTGACGGAAATCGTGCCCAGGACCAGGGACAGCAGGAAGACCGGCGTGAACCAGCCGGGCAGGATCTCCTGGAGCGCGTTCTGGGGATCCGTCATGTCGACGGCCGTCGCGGCGAACGCACCGAGCGCGCAGACGACGACGCTCGGGACGAAGGAGCCGAGCGCGGTCCAGCCGGCGACGGCCTTCGGCGAGGCCGTGCGGGGCAGGTAGCGGGAGAAGTCGGCGCTCGTGGTGTACGAGAGCGGGCCCGAGGCGACCATCGCCGTGCCCGCCACGAGCACCGCCCACAGGTCCGCTCCGGTCAGCGACTCGGCGGGGACGTACGAGAAGTCGGCGTGCTTGAAGACCGCCAGCGCGACGACGGTGAAGGAGCCGGCCAGGGCCAGCGTGATCGGCAGGTACAGCTTGATGATCAGACCGTGCCCGTACACGCTGATGCCGAGGGTGAGCGCGGCGATGACGACGATGACGGCGACCTTCACCGGGGTGCTCGCCGTGATGCCCGCCTTCTCGACCAGGGCGAAGGCGGCGGTCGCGGCGGCGGCCAGGTTGAGGGCGAAGTAGCAGACGGAGACGAGCCAGCCGCCGACCGCGTTGTTCACGCGGTTGCCGATGACGCCGTAGAGGGCGCGGGTGATGACCTCGCTGGGCGCGCCCGCGGCGGGGCCGGGGGCGGCGACCAGGCCGGTGAGCACGCTGAAGAGGTTGCCGACGACGATCACGGCGAGCGACTGCCAGAGGGTCAGCCCCATCAGGACCAGGGCGCCGCCGACGACGAGGCTGAGGTAGTTGACGCTGGCGGCGGCCCAGACGGCGAACAGCTCGCGCGGGTCGCCGTGGCGCTCCGCGTCGGAGATGTGATCGATGCCGTGGGCCTCGATGCGGCCGGGCCGGTCGGCCGGCGGGGTGACCTCGGCGCGGGCGGCGCCGGGGTCGGGGATCGTGGAAGCCATGCGGCCCTCCGGATGCGTGTGATGCCCACCTGGTTGCTTATTGGTCGCACACTCAATAGCATCGCCGGTATGCCGTCAAGCGTCCAGCGCAAGAGAATTCGGAAAACTCCCGAGGCCCGTAGGGCGGAGATCGTGGAGACCGCGGCCCGCGTCGCCCTGACCGAGGGCCTGGAGTGCGTCACGCTCCGGCGCATCGCCGACGAGCTCGCCGTGCGCCCCGGTCTGATCAGCCACTACTTCCCCTCGGCGGAGGATCTGGTGGCCGAGGCCTTCAGCGTCGCCTCCACCGGCGAGCTCGACGCCCTGCTGCCCGCCGACCGCCCCGACGGGACCCCCACGCAGTACCTCGCGCGCTACTTCGCCCTCTCGGCCGGAGAGGCGTACGACGACATCAGCCGGCTGTGGATCAACGCCCGGCACCTCAGCCGCTACCGGCCCGTGCTCCGCGACCGGGTCGCCGAGCAGGAGCTCGCCTCCGACGACCGCCTCGAAGGACTCATCCGCGAGGGCGTCGAGCGCGGCGAGTTCCGCACGGACGACCCGCGCGCGGCGGCCATCCAGATCCTGGTGGTCCTCGACGGCCTCGGCGCCCACGCCAACACCGACCGCGGCAACCGCCCGGAGGCGGTGACACGGATGGCGGTGACGACGGCGGAACGGGAACTCGGCCTGCCGTACGGCGCCTTGACCGACGTACGACTACCGGGGGAACCGACCGAGCCCCGCTGACGAGCGGAGACCACCGCGCCGTGTCGGACGCCGGACGTCGGGCGCCGGGCGTCGGACGCCGCTCGACCGCGGGTCCCGTGGGTCCCGTGGGTCCCGCCGACGAGCGGTGCCGACGACCGACGCCGAGCCGTCCCTGTTGGCAAGCGGTGCCCGTGGCCGACACCGGGCCACCCCCGTCGGCGAACGGTGCCCGCGGCCGACGCCGGGCCGCTCGCCGACGGCCGTCACCCCGCCCACTGCCTCACGCCCCACCCTCCGACCCCGCCACCCCCACCACCTTTCGCACTCTTCCTGGAGCCACCGTGCGCACCCGACTCGTCCTGCACTCCGCCCGTCTGCTCGACCCCGGCACGGGGGCGTTCCTGACGGAGACCGCGCTCGCCGTCTCCGACGACGGCCGGATCTCCGCCCTGGGCGACGACCGCGAGATCCGGGCGCTGGCCGCTCCGGCGACGACCGTCGTCGACCTCAAGGGGGCCGTCGTCACCCCCGGCTTCGTCGACGGCCACCTGCACCCCGTCTCCGGCGCCGAACTCACCCACGGCCTCGACCTGTCGTACTGCGCCGACCTCGACGACGTACGGGAGGCGCTGGCGCGCGAGGTGCGGTCCCTCGACCGCGGCCAGTGGCTCTTCGGCTGGGGTCTGGACCCGAACGTCTTCGGCGACCGGCCCGTCGGCACCGCCCCCTTCGACACGGTGCTCGACGGAGTGCCGGCCTTCCTGCTGCTCTTCGACGCGCACTCGGCCCTGGCCAGCCGCCGGGCCCTCGAACTCGCCGGAGTCGACGGCCCCCGCGCCTTCGACCAGGCCTCCGCCGAGGTCGTCTGCGACGCCGACGGACGCCCGACCGGGCTGCTCCAGGAGGACGCCGCCTGCGAGCTGGTCGAGCGGGTCGCCCCCCGGCCGACGCGCGAGGAGAGCCGGCAGCGGCTCGCGGCGACGCTGCGGTCCATGGCGGCGGCGGGCCTCACCGGCGGCCACGCCATGGACGCCAACGGCGACAGCCTCGCCCTGTACGGGGAGCTCGACGCGGCCGGCGAGCTGCCGCTGCGGCTCCGGGTCGCGCCCTGGTGCCAGCCGGGCACCGACGCCGACGGCGTGCGCGCGCTGATCGAGCAGCAGGGCACGGGCGGGGAGCTGTGGCGGGTCGCCGGCGTGAAGCTTTTCATGGACGGGACGATCGACAACGGCACGGCGTGGCTGGAGCGGCCGGACTGCCACGGCGAGTCCACGCACGCGTTCTGGCCGGACCCCGAGGCGTACACCCGGATCATCGGGGAGCTGCACCGGGCGGGCGTGGCCACCGCGACGCACGCCATCGGCGACGCGGCCGTACGGCACGTCCTGGACTCCGTCGAGAAGGCGCGGACGGCCGGGGGCGGCGGGGTACGGCACCGGGTCGAGCACATCGAGACGGTGCCGGACGACACGCTGCGCCGCTTCGCCGAGCTGGGCGTCCTGGCGTCGATGCAGCCCACGCACTGCTGCGACTTCACCCGCGCCGACCACACCGACAACTGGTCGCGGCGCCTCGGCGAGGAGCGCGCCGCGCGCGCGTGGCGCTGCCGCGACCTGTCGGACTCGGGTGCGACCGTGGTCCTCGGCTCGGACTGGCCGATCGCGCCGTTCCCGCCGCTGGGCGTGATGGCCGGGGCCCGGCACCGGCGCCCGAGCCGTGACCTCGGGCAGGCGCCGCACGGGCCGGAGCAGGCGCTCACGCCGCTGGAGGCGCTGCGGGGCATGACGACGGCGCCGGCGTACGCGGCGGGCGAGGAGCACGAGGCGGGTCGTCTGGCCGTCGGCCACCGCGCCGATCTGACGGTCCTGGCGGCGGACCCGCTGACGACCCCGGCGACGGAACTCCCGGACGTCCCGGTCCGCCTGACGGCGGTGGGGGGTCGGGTGACGTTCCGGGCGACGGACCTCTGACGGGCCCGGCAGCTGTGCCGCGCCTCGGTCTGCGGGGCGCCGCACCCCGCCGCCGGTTTACGCGGGCGCCCACCCGCGCCCCGGTTTGTGGGCGCCGCGCCCCACCCGCGCCCCGGTTTGTGGGCGCCGCGCCCCACCCGCGCCCCGGTTTGTGGGCAGGCGTTCCGCAGGGCGGAACGGGTGGGCACAAACCGACCACCGGCCCGCAGACGGGTACGGCCCTCCGGGGCACCGGCAAGGCCCTAAAGCCTCCGGCGCCGGCAGGGGCGCCGTCCCGTGTGCCCACCCGTCCCGCCCTGCGGGACAATTGCCCACACGGCGGGTGGGCACCGCCCGGCGGGGCGCGGCCCACAACGCAGGGCACCGCCCCCGCGTCACCCCCGCGTCAGCGACAGCAGGTCCCGCGCCGGGCCCGTCGGGCGGTGGCCCGTCGGCCACACCGCCCGCAGGTCGCGGCGGAGCAGCACCCCTTCCACCGGGATGGCGACGAGGCGGCGCGACGCCAGCTCCTCGGTGATCGCGAGCTCGCTCAGGACCGCGGGCCCCGCCCCGCTCACCACCGCGGCCTTGACCGCCGTCGTGGAGGCGAGTTCGAGGAGCGGCTGCGCGAGCCCGCCGTGCGCGGAGAGCGCCGCGTCGAGGACCTGCCGGGTGCCGGAGCCGCGTTCCCGCAGGATCAGCGGGGTCGCGGCGAGCTCGGCCGGGTCGAGCGGGCTCCGGCGCCGGGCCCATGGATGGGAGGGCGCGGCGACGAGCGCGAGCCGGTCGTGCGAGACGACGACGCCGTCGAGGCCGTCCGGCACGGCGAGCCCCTCGACGAAGCCGACGTCGGCCTCGCCCGCGAGGAGGCGCTCCGCGACGGCCGCCGAGTTCCCGGCCTGGAGCGACACGGCGGTGTCGGGGCGCTCGGCGCGCAGCGCGATCAGCCAGCCCGGCAGCAGGTATTCGGCGATCGTCATGGACGCGGCCACCCGCAGCCGCGAGTCCCGCCGGCCGCGCAGCGCCTGCGCGCCCGCGTCGAAGGCCTCGGCGGCCTCCACGATGCGCCGCGCCCAGTCGGTGACGAGGGCGCCGGCGTCGGTGAGCCGGGAGCCACGCGGGGAGCGGTCGAGCAGGGCCACGCCGAGCTGCCGTTCCATCGAGCGGACGCGGCTGCTGGCGGCGGGCTGGGTGATCCCGACCTCGCGGGCGGCCGCGCCGAGGCTCCCGTGCCGGGCGACGGCGAGGAGGAGTTCGAGCGCGCCGAGGTCCGGGACCCGGTGGGAGAGGCCCCGGTGGGGGGAGGGGGTCGGCGTCTGGCCCGGCTCGCTGCTCATAAGGTCAGCTTATGGCCTCATAGTCGCAACGTCCCTGGTGGGGGCCGTTCCGGCGCGAAACGATCGGAACATGGCAAGCCACGCACCTTCCCTCCCCGCCCTCCGCGCCACCACCCCCGGCGCCCGGGCGACCCGTTCCGTCCGTCACCTCGGACCCAACTGGTACGCCTCCGTGATGGGCACGGCCGTCGTCGCCAACGCGGGCGCCGCCCTCCCCCTGGACGTCCCCGGTCTCCGTACGGCCTGCGCGGCGGTCTGGGTCCTGTCGCTCGCCATGCTGCTCGCCCTGCTCACCGCCCGCGCCGCGCACTGGACCCGCCACCGGGACCGGGCCCGCGCCCATCTGATGGACCCGGCGATGGCGCCGTTCTACGGCTGTCTGTCGATGGCGCTGCTCGCGGTCGGCGGCGGGGCGGTGATCGTGGGCCGGGACTGGGTCGGGCTTCCGGCGGCCGTCGCCCTCGACGCCGTCCTGTTCGCCGCCGGCACGGCGATCGGCCTGGTGGCCGCGGTGGGCGTCCCGTACCTCATGGTGGTGCACCACCGGATCGAGGGCGCGTCGCCGGTGTGGCTGCTGCCGGTGGTCGCCCCCATGGTGTCCGCCGCGCTCGGCCCGCTGCTCGTGCCCCATCTGCCCGCCGGGCAGGCGCAACAGACCCTGCTGGTCGGCTGCTACGCGCTGTTCGGCGTCAGTCTGCTCGCCACTCTGGTCATGCTGCCGCTGCTCTTCGGACGGCTCGTCACCGGCGGCCCGCTGCCGCTCGCGCTCACCCCGACCCTCTTCCTGGTCCTCGGGCCGCTGGGCCAGTCGACGACCGCCGCGAACAAGTTCGCCGACACGGCCGCGGGCGTGCTGCCCGCCCCGTACGCCCACGGCTTCGCCGCCTTCGCCGTCCTCTACGGGGTCCCCGTGATGGGCTTCGCGCTGCTGTGGCTGGCGCTCGCCGGGGCGATGGTGCTGCGGGCGCGGCGGCGGGGCATGGGCTTCGCGATGACCTTCTGGGCGTTCACCTTCCCGGTCGGGACCTGTGTGACCGGTGCCGAGGGCCTGGCCGGGCACACCGGTCTGGCGGCGTTCCGGTGGCTGGCGATCGTCCTGTACGCGTTCCTCGTGGCGGCCTGGCTGGTGGCCGGTTTCCACACCGTGCGCGGGCTGTTCAGCGGTGCGCTGCTCGAAGGGCCCGGGCCAGCGCCCGCGGGGCCTCGGCCAGTGACGGCCCGTACCAGGTGAGCATGCGCCCGTCGACGAGGGCGGCGGCGGTCCCGGGGAAGGCCTCGGGGCCGTCGTCGCGCGTAAAGCGGTAGGGCTCGTCGGGCAGGACGACGAGGTCGGGGGCGCAGGCGCGCAGTTCGTCGAGCGGGACGCGCGGATAGCGCTCGGGGTGGTCGGCGTACAGGTTCCGGACGCCGAGGCGGGCGAGCAGGTCGCCCGCGAAGGTGTCACGGCCGACGACCATCCAGGGCCGACGCCAGATCGGCACGACGGCGGTGGCCGGTTCGAGGCGTGCGACGGTCTCCCAGGCGGCCTCCGCCTCGTCGAGCCAGCGCGGCCGGGGCGCGCCGCAGGCGGCGAGGACCCGTTCCAGTTCCCGCAGCGCCTGGTCGAGGGTGCGGATCTCGGTGACCAGGACGTCGAGTCCGGCGGCCCGCAGGGCGGCGAGGTCGGGGGCGCGGTTCTCCTCCTCGTTGGCGATGACGAGGTCGGGCCGGAGTGCGGTGATCGCCGCGACGTCGGGGTTCTTCGTGCCGCCGATGCGGACGGCGTCGAGTCCCTCGGGGTGGCTGCACCAGTCGGTCGCGCCGACGAGGACGCCGGGGGCGGTGACGGCGACGGCCTCGGTGAGGGACGGCACCAGGGAGACGACTCTCATCAGGACGTGATCCTCACTGGGACGTGGCCCTCATTCCACCTCGGCCTCGACGTGGTCGCCGACGGCGACGACGAGGAGGCGGGTGCCGGGCTCGGTGGCGCGCCAGCGGTGCCGTACGCCGCCGGAGAGGTAGAGCGTGTCGCCGCGGCCGAGCCGGTGGGCGCGGCCCTCGGCCTCGACCTCGGCGGCGCCGTCGGCCACGTAGAGGAGTTCGTCGTTCCGGTGCTGGAACTCGCGGCCCGCGTCCTGCTCGCCGGTGAACTCCAGGGCGTGCAGCTGGTGGCGGCCGCGGACCAGCGCCCGGACGCCCGGGGGCAGGCCGGGCGAGCGCTCCCCGGCCCGTACGACGTCGATGGTGCGGGAGGCCTCGGCGGCGGCGAGGAGTTCGCCGGCCGTGGTCTCCAGGGCCTCGGCGACGAGTTCGAGGGAGCGGCGGCTGGGGCGGGCGCGATCGTTCTCGACCTGGCTGAGGAAGGGGACGGACAGGCCGCTGCGGGAGGCGACGACGGCCAGGGTCAGCTGAAGCGCTCTGCGGCGCCGCTTGACGGCCGCGCCCACGCGGGGTGCTTCCTTCTCGTCCATGTCGGCTCCCTCCCTCTGCTCGTACCGGTCGGTTACCTGAACCTTACGCAGCTTTGGGGCGGGGTTTCGCGTCGTGCCGAAAAGGGGTGGTCGCCGAACACGTTCAGTACAAGGCGCCCGGCGGCAAGCTCGTCGTCGTCGATCTGGACGTCGAGGACGGCGCACTCCGCAACGTG
>NZ_JBEXSZ010000162.1:0-18158 GCF_040613865.1 Streptomyces sp. NPDC006197
GGGGGCCGGGGGGGGTGTTGGTGCGGGGCGCCGTTTTCTGGGTGCCCGGCGGGCCCGCCGCTTACCGCCCCCACCGGGCACCCGGCGCGCGACCCGACGGGCGCCGCCGGGCTCGTGAGCCCGGCGGCGCCCGGAAGGGGACGAGCCCGGAAAAAGGGGGCGCGAGGGCGCACCGGTGCTGTCGGGTCGGTGCGCCCTCGCGGGCCGGGCGGGGTGTCGTACCCGCCCAGTTCGGGGGAGCCGGGCCGCGTGGACGCGTCCGGCTCGGGGAGCCGGTGGCGTCAGCCGCCGAGCTCCTGGTGGCGGGCCGTCAGCCGCGCCGTACCGGCCTCCGTGAGGGAGCCGAAGAGACGGAGGCGGGAGATGCCGCCGTCCGGGTAGATGTCGATCCGGACGCGGGAGCCGACGGCCGGGGTGTCGAGCACGAACCGGTGGTTGGTGTCGGGCTGGAGGCGGGTCCGGGGCAGGATCTCGGTCCACTCCTCCGAGCCCTCGGCCGCGACGGAGAGGGCGGCCCAGCCCGCGCTGTTGCCCTTGAGGTAGGCGGTGTCGATCTCGACGGCGCGGATCTCGGACTCGGCGACCAGGCCGTAGCGGATCCAGTCGTTGCCCTTGTCGCGGCGGCGGCGGGTCTCCCAGCCGTCGTCCATCTTGCGGGAGCGGCCCGGCTGGATGGTGTTGGTGGCCGGGGAGTAGAAGCGGTCGGAGGCGTCCTCGACCTGGCCGCCGTTCTCCAGGGCCGCGAGGTCGAAGGTGCCGAGGACGCCGAGCCACGCCGGGTCCGGGGCGACCTCGCCGTAGACGCGGAGGCGGGCGATGCCGCCGTCGGGGTGCTGGTCGACGCGCAGGTGCGTGAAGCGCTGCTCGACGTCGACGGCGAAGCCGTTGGCGGCGTGGCCGCCGACGGCGGTGCGCGGGACCAGCGTCGTCCACTTCACGTCGTCGGCGAGGAGCTCCTCGGGCGAGGGCGAGCCGGCCACGGAGGTGGCCTCGACGGAGACGGCCTGCGGGTAGTTGCCGCGGAAGTGGGCGGTGTCGACGACGATGCCGCGGACGACACCGGGCGCGCCGAGGCGTACGAGGGCCCAGTCGTGGTCGTCCTCGGTGGGGTGCGGCTGCTGGGCCGAGACACCGCGGCGGCGGCGGGTCTCCCAGCCGTCCATGATCTTGCCCTTGTGGCCGAAGTGCTCGGGGTCGAACTCGGCGGCCTCGGGCTTGAGCAGGTTCTCGCGCTCGGCGAAGAACTCGTCGTTGGCCGCGATGACGCCCGCGCCCAGGCGCCGGTCCGCGAGGTCCGCGTACTGGGTGAAGGGGAAGTCGGCCGTCCGGTAGTCGGCGTACGGGTCGCCGCCGCCGTAGGGGCTCGCGTCACCGGTGAAGCTGGGTATGGACGACACGTCAGTTGTTCCTTTCGAGGAGGCGGCCGGAGGGCTCGGCGAGGGTGCCGTGGTCGGCGATCCGCTCTCCGCGCAGCCAGGTGGAGGTGACGACGCCGCTGAGGGTCTTGCCCGCGTAGGCGGTGATCCGGTTGCGGTGCTGGAGCTCGGCCGGGTCGACAGTGAAGGTGGCGTCGGGGGCGAGGACGGCGAAGTCGGCGTCGCGGCCGGCCTCGATGGCGCCCTTGCGGGTGAGTCCGGCGAGCCGGGCCGGGCCCTCCGACATCCAGCGGACGACGTCCTCCAGGGTGTGGCCGCGGCGGCGGGCCTCGGTCCAGATGGCCGGCAGGCCGAGCTGGAGGGAGGAGATGCCGCCCCAGGCGGAGGCGAAGTCCGGGGTCTTCAGGTCGGCGGTGGACGGGGAGTGGTCGGAGACGATGCAGTCGATCGTGCCGTCCGCGAGCCCCTGCCACAGGGCGTCCTGGTTCGAGGCCTCGCGGATGGGCGGGCAGCACTTGAACTCGGTGGCGCCGTCCGGGATCTCCTCGGCGGTGAGCGTGAGGAAGTGCGGGCAGGACTCGACGGTGATCTTCACGCCCTCGGCCTTGGCGGCGGCGAGGGCCGGCAGCGCGTCCGAGGAGGAGAGGTGCAGGACGTGGACGCGGGCGTCGAGCCGGCGGGCCTGGTTGATCAGGTTCTCGATGGCCGTGTTCTCGGCGTCCCGGGGGCGGGAGGCGAGGAAGTCGGCGTAGGCGCCGCCCGACCGCTGGGGCGCGGCGGCGAGGTGGTGCGGGTCCTCGGCGTGCACGATCATCAGGCCGTCGAAGCCGGAGATCTCGGCGAGCGAGTTGGCCAGCTGCTCCTGGTCGAGCTCCGGGAACTCCTCGACGCCGGAGGGCGAGAGGAAGCACTTGAAGCCGAAGACGCCGGCGTCGTGGAGGGGGCGCAGGTCCTTGACGTTGTCGGGCAGGGCGCCGCCCCAGAAGCCGACGTCGATGTGGGCCTTGCTGCGGGCGACCTCCTGCTTGACGCGCAGGTTCTCCACGGTGGTGGTCGGGGGCAGCGAGTTGAGCGGCATGTCGAGCAGGGTGGTGATGCCACCGGCGGCGGCCGCGCGGGTGGCGGTCCAGAAGCCTTCCCACTCGGTGCGGCCCGGGTCGTTCACGTGGACGTGGGTGTCGACGAGTCCCGGGAGGACGACGTCGTCGCCGACGTCCTCGAGCCGGGCGCCGGCGGGCACCTCGGCGTCGTACGGCAGCACGGCCGCGATCGTCCCTCCGGAGACGGCGATCGACGCCGGGCGCGTCCCCTCGGGGGTGATGACGCGTGTCGAGCGCAGGACCAGGTTGACGTCCACCCGTACCCCTCTCTTCAAGTGACTCGCAGAGAAAACCAAGAATTTCAACGAACTGTTGAAAAGGAGTCTTCACTTCCGAGCGAGGGGTCGTCAAGGGCACACTTCCAGCATCGGGCGTCGGTGGACCCGACTTAGAGCTTTCCACAAAGTGGAATGGAAATTTCGTACAGTAGAACGTAGCTCCACACATGCGAGCCGGACCCGGACCGCTCCGGGCCGTCACCGACACCGGACAAACACCCCCTGACCGGCGCTGACGCCGGTACCGGGACCATGTACCCCGGCCGGCGGCCCGGTAGGCTGCTGCCTTGCCCGCCTGCCCCGAAAGGACCGTTGACGTGCCGACGTCCAGCGCCAGCACCACCGACGCCGCCAAGCCCGCCGCGAGCGGGGGCGTCCAGTCCCTTGAGCGCGCCTTCGACCTCCTGGAGCGGATGGCCGACGCCGGGGGCGAGGTAGGGCTGAGCGAGCTCTCCGCCAGCAGCGGACTTCCGCTCCCCACCATCCACCGCCTGATGCGCACCCTCGTCGCCTGCGGCTACGTGCGCCAGCAGCCCAACCGCCGGTACGCCCTCGGCCCCCGGCTCATCCGGCTCGGCGAGTCCGCCGCCCGCCTCCTCGGCACCTGGGCCCGCCCCTACCTGGCGCGGCTCGTCGAGGAGACCGGCGAGACCGCGAACATGGCGCTGCTCGACGGCGACGAGATCGTGTACGTCGCACAGGTGCCGTCCAAACACTCCATGCGCATGTTCACCGAGGTCGGCCGCCGGGTCCTGCCGCACTCGACCGGCGTCGGCAAGGCGCTCCTGGCGCACACGCCGGCGGAGGAGGTGCGGGCGCTGCTCGCCCGCACCGGCATGCCGGCCGCGACCGAGAAGACCATCACCACGCCGGAGGGCTTCCTCGACGCGCTCGTGGCGGTCCGCGAGACGGGCTACGCGGTCGACGACAACGAGCAGGAGATAGGGGTCCGCTGCCTCGCTGTCTCCGTACCCGACTCCCCCACCGCGGCGGCCATCTCCATCTCGGGCCCGGCGGGCCGGGTCACCGAGGCGGCCACGGACAAGATCGTCCCGATCCTCCAGGAAGTGGCCCGCGAACTGTCGGCGGCCCTCGCGAACACCTCGGGCAACGGCCAGGGCTGAGGCCGCCGTGGGGGTCGACATCGACGGCGTGATCGAGGTGCGCGGGCCCGGCGGCCGCTGGGAGTCCGCCCTCGATCTGCCGGACAGCGCGCTCCGGCGCGACCGGCACGCCCGGGAAGTCCTCTTCGGCTACGGCGGGGCACTCCAGGTGGAACGCCCCCTGTTCGACCGGCGCGGAATCCCGGACGACGCCTCGGAAGCCGTCCCGGCGTACGACGAGCTGAGCCACAGCCACTCGTACGCCACCTGGGCCGAGGTCGCGGCCGTCGACTGGGACGGGCCGCTCTGCGACAGGCCCGACGGGAACCACATCGGTGAATGGCGGCCGGGCCCGGACGGCGCACTCGTCCTCCACCACGTGCCCTGGACGCCGATCGAGGTCCTCGACGCGGCGGAGGAGCTCTTCGGCGAGGACCTGATGCCGCACGAGTGGCCACCGGGCGGCGAGGTCCACTGGAACGGGGCCACGTACCGCCCCGTGACCTTCACTCCCCGCATGTTCGTCCCGCCGGACGGCGACTGGGGCCCGGCGTGGACGGCGATGCGCGAACAGGCCGCCGTCCACGGCGACGAGAACGTCCGCCTGGTGGTCTGGTTCGGCTGACGTCGGACGTCAGCGCCCGGCGTCCCGCGGTGACACCAGGCCGGACACGCCGGTCGACAGCAGCGCCGCCGTCACGCCGACGGTGGCCTCGGCACCGGCACCGGTCTCGGCGGCGCGTACGTCGCCGTGCTGGTGGGCCTGGTCTCGGTCGCCCTGGGGTGGCGGGCCCGCTCCCGGGCCCGCCGCACCGGATGACCTGCCCGTCTCAGGCCCGCACCGACTCCGCCAGGCGGCCGTCCCGGACCGTCACCGTGCGGTCCGTGCGGGCCAGGTGCGTGCGGTCGTGGGTGACCAGGACCGTCGCCGTCCCGCGCTCGGCCGTCAGCGCGGCGAGGAGGTCCATGACCGCCGCCCCCCGCTCGTGGTCCAGGGCGCTCGTCGGCTCGTCGACCAGGAGGACGGAGGGCTCGTTCATCAGCGCCCGCGCGATGTTCACGCGCTGCCGCTGGCCGCCCGACAGCTGGTGCGGCCGCCGGTGGGCCTGGTCCGCGAGCCCCACCGCGTCGAGGAGGTCCAGGGCCCGGTCCCGTACCGCCTTCGGGGGACGTCCCGACAGATGGGCCATCACCTGGAGCTGCTCCGCCGCGCTCAGCGAGGGCAGCAGATTGGGCTGCTGGAAGACGATCCCGATGTGCTCCCGGCGCAGCTGCGCCCTGGCGGCGGGGGTGAGCGCCCCCGTGTCCGTCCCGGCGACGACGACCCGCCCCTCGTCCGGGGTCACCAGGGTGGCGGCGACCGCGAGGAGGCTGGACTTGCCGGAGCCGGAGGGCCCGACGACGGCCGTGAGCGTGCTGGCGGGGACGGTCAGGGAGACGGCGTCGAGGGCGGTGAGCCGGCCGTCGCCGTCGGGGTAGGTGAGGGTGACGGCGTCGAGGACGAGGCTCATCGGGCGCTCCCGAGGGCGGTGAGGGGGTCGACGGCGGTGATCCGCCGGATGGACAGGGCGGCGCCGAGGACGCCGAGGACGACGATCACGGCGGCCGGCCCGAGGACGGTGAGCGGTTCGAGGACGAAGGGCACGTTCCCGCCGCTGACGAGGGCGCCGATGCCGACCGCGAGCGCGGTGCCGAGCAGGGTGCCCGCGGTGAGCATGAGGACGGCCTGCCCGAGGGCGTCCCTGAGGAGGTACGGGGTGGAGGCGCCGAGCGCCTTGAGGACGGCGACGTCACCGCTGCGCTGGATGGTCCAGACGGTGAAGAAGGCCCCTATGACGAGCGCGGAGATGGCGAAGAGGAAGCCGCGCATCAGCTGCAGCGAGCCGTTCTCGGCCTGGTAGGACCCTATGGCGGTGAGGGCCCCGTCGAGGGTGCGGGCCTCGGTGTCGGCGGCCTTGTCGCCGGCCGCCCAGTCGACGCCGTCGCCGCCGCTCAGCGCGATCACGGTGGCCTGGTCCCGCCCGGTGGTGCCGCTGCGGCCGAGCTTCTGCCAGTCGTCGAGGGAGGTCCACACCACGGGTGTGTGGCTGTACGAGGCGTCGCCGGAGACCGCGGCGACGGTGACCTCCAGCGGGCCGAGGCGGACCCGGTCGCCCGCGCGCACGGCCAGCTCCTGGGCCGCCGACTCGGACAGGACGGCCCTGCCCGCGCCGACGGCGGCGGGGGCGAGTCCCGCGTCCGGTTCCGTACCGAAGGCGGAGACGGCGGCGGTGCGGTCCCCGGCGGCGGCGTTGAGGGTGCGGATGCCGAGCGGATCGGCCTCCGTCACCCCGGGCCGCTCCGCCCAGCCTCGCCACTGCTCCTCCGTCACCGTCGAGTTGGTGAAGGAGACCGACTGCCCGGACGGCGGCGCCGCGAAGGCCAGCCGGTCGGCGGGCAGACCGGTGATCGCGGAGACGTTCTCTCGCGCGAGTCCGGCGGTCAGCCCGGACAGCAATCCCACGAGCAGGGTGATCAGCACGATCACGGTGCCCATGAGGGTGAAACGCCCCTTGGCGAATCTCAGGTCTCTCCATGCCACGAACATGCTGACCAGAGTGGTCCGCGAGGTCCCCCGCGGGCATCGCGCCACGGATGGCTCCGTCATCAAACTTTCGGTTGAGTCCGGATCGTCGCCCGTTGCCTACGCTGGAGGGATCATGGATCCCCGCTCTCTGACCCCCGCCCTGCGCGCGCTGCGCCTCTGCCTGCACCTCCTCATGGCGGGGCTGCTCGTCCTGGCGGCGGCACGGGCGGAGTCGGCCGCCGGGACGGCGATGGCGGCGGTCGTGGGCGGGGTCTACGCGACCGGCTCGTCCCTGCCGTCCGTGCGGAGCTCGCAGCGCGCCGCCGCCGCGTGGCTGGCGGTCCTCGGGGCGTCCTGGCTCGGGCTGCTCTGGCTCACCCCGGAGGCGCTCTGGCTGGCCTTCCCCCTGTACTTCCTCCAGCTGCACCTGCTGCCCACGCGCTGGTCGCTGCCGGCCGTGGCGCTGACGGCGGCCGCGGCGATCCTCTCGTACGTGGGACACGGCGCCGCGCTGAATCCGGGGGTCTTCATCGGGCCGCTGCTCGGCGCCGCGGTCGCGGTGGCGACGGTCCTCGGCTACCAGGCGCTGTACCGGGAGAGCGAGCGGCGGCGCCGGCTCATCGAGGAGCTGATCGAGACGCGGGCGGAGCTGGCGGCGGCGGAGCGGCACGCGGGGACGCTCGCCGAGCGGGAGCGGCTCGCGCGGGAGATCCACGACACGCTCGCGCAGGGCCTGTCCTCGATCCAGCTGCTGCTGAGGGCGGCCGAGCGGGTGCTCCCGCCGGACTCCCCCGCCGCGGGCCACATCGGCCGGGCCCGCGAGGCGGCGCAGGACAATCTGGCGGAGGCGCGGCGCTTCGTCCGGGCGCTCTCGCCGCCGGACCTGGAGCACGGCTCCCTCGCGGCGGCGCTGGAGCGGCTGTGCGAACCGGGCCCCGGTCCGGTCCCGGAGGGGCCTGCCGGTGCGAGTCCCTACGGGCCGGCCCCGGAGGGACCGTCCGGTACGGGTCCTTACGGGTCGGCTCCGGAAGACCCGTCCGGTGCGAGTCCCTACGGGCCGGCCCCGGAAGACCCGTCCGGTACGGGTCCGTACGGGCCGGGGGGCGGGCCTCGGGTCCGGTTCTCGGTGAGCGGCACGCCCGTCGAGCTGCCGACCCCGTACGAGGTCGCGCTGCTGCGGATCGCGCAGTCGGCGCTCGCGAACACGGTGCGGCACGCCTCGGCCTCGCGGGCGGAGATCACCTTGTCGTTCATGGACGCGTCGGTGACCCTGGACGTGGTCGACGACGGCCGGGGCTTCGACCCCGCGTCCGTGCGTCCTTCCTCGGACGGCGGTTTCGGGCTTCCGGCGATGCGCTCGCGGGCGGAGTCGCTGGGCGGCACGTTCACCGTCGAGTCGGCGCCCGGCCAGGGCACCGCCGTCGCCGTCTCCCTCCCCCTCCCCGCTGGAGCGTCCGCATGACCATCCGACTCCTCCTCGCCGACGACCACCCGGTGGTACGGGCGGGCCTGCGCGCGGTCCTCGACACCGAGCCGGACTTCGCGGTGGTCGCGGAGGCGGCCACGGCCGAGCGCGCGGTGGAGCTGGCCGCCGCCGGGGGCGTGGACGTGGTCCTGATGGACCTGCAGTTCGGCGCCGGGATGCACGGCTCGGAGGCGACGGCGGCGATCACGGCGGCGCCGGGCGGCCCGAAGGTGCTGGTCCTGACGACGTACGACACGGACGCGGACATCCTGGCGGCGGTGGAGGCGGGCGCCTCCGGCTACCTCCTGAAGGACGCGCCGCCGGAGGAGCTGGCGGCGGCGGTCCGGACGGCGGCGGCCGGCCAGTCGGCCCTCGCTCCGGCGGTGGCGCACCGGCTGATGGACCGCATGCGGACACCGGCGGAGGCCCTGACCAAGCGCGAGCTGGAGGTGCTCCAGCTGGTGGGCGAGGGCCTGTCGAACCAGCAGATCAGCAAGGCGCTGTTCCTGAGCCAGGCGACGGTGAAGTCCCACCTGGTGCACGTCTTCGCGAAGCTGGGCGTGGACTCGCGCACGGCGGCGGTGGCGGCGGCGACGGCACGGCGGCTGATCAGACGGTGAGGCCGTCGGGCCGGTCCTCGGCCGACGAGTCGGCCCGGGCGGCCATCAGGTCCTGGAAGGACCGCATGCACGGCAGGCAGTGCCGGTCCGTCCGCATGCCGTCCGCGTCACGGTCGACGGTCTGGCCGCAGAGGCTGCTGCCCGCCTGTTTGGCGATCACGTGCCAGACCAGAAGGCCGCTGGAGTTGTCGGGTGCGATGTGCATCTCGTACATGGCAGGTTCCGTTCTCGGAGGTCCGGGTTCCCACCCAACTCGTGCCCGGCGGCACCGGCACGGCGACCAGGTCAAGTGGGTGAAACGGGAGCCCGCCCGGGGCCTGGTCTTCGTCTCCGGCCCGGACTGACCACCGGCCTCCCGGCCGCGGGCCTCCTGACCACCGGCCTACTGACCGCCGGCCTACTGCCCGGGCTGCGGGGGCCCGAAGAGCTCGACCGCGCGCCGGACCCCGGCGAGGCCCTCGGCGAGGGCGCTGACGGAGCCGACGGAGCCCGCGACGAGCAGCAGCGAGCGGCGCAGCCGCCATACCTCGGGATCGCCGCTGAGCGCCATGGCGTCCAGGGCGGCGAGCTCGTCCTCGGCTATCCCCCGGTCGGCGAAATCGACCCGGTGCGCGGCCAGTTCGCGCCGGAGCCGGGACACGGCGGCCCGCAGTTCGGCCACCCTGGGGTCCACGCCCTCGCCGGTCACTCGCCTCTGCCCCACGCTTCGCAACACGGTTCTCCCCCTCGCACCACACTGTGCGCAGAACTCCACTCCGAAACACTCCGAGCCGCCCCCGGACGGCGGTCGGGCGCCGTGAGTCGCGGGCCAGTTAACTCCTTCGCCACCCCGGCGCGCCACCCTTGGTGGACGGAATTCAGGCGACCGTGTGATTCCGCCTCATGAGGTATGCAGTCCCCATGACAACAGCAGAAGATCGAAGCCCCGTCGTCGCCGGACTGCTGCTCGCCGCGGGGGGCGGCAGGCGCCTCGGGGGGCGGCCGAAGGCCTTGCTCACGCACCGGGGGCGGCCACTGGTCGAGCACGCCGTGGGGGTGCTGCGCGGGGCCGGCTGCGAGGTGGTGCACGTGGTGCTGGGGGCCTCGGCCGAGGTCGTACGGGAGCGGGCCGAGCTGCCCGGGTGCGTGCTGGTGGACAACCCGGAGTGGGCGGAGGGGATGGGTTCCTCGCTGCGGGCCGGGCTCGCCTCGCTGGCCGCCGACCCGCGCGGGCCGGCCGCGGCGCTCGTCCTGCTGGTCGACCAGCCGGGGATCGGGGTGGAGGCCGTGGCCCGGGTGCGGGCGGCGTACGGCTCGCGGGATTCGCTGGCGGCGGCCTCGTACGACGGGGTGCGGGGGCATCCGGTGCTGTTCGGCGCCGGGCACTGGGCGGGGATCGCGGAGACGGCGGTGGGCGACCGGGGCGCGCGGGACTATCTGGCGGCGCACCGGGATGCGATCACCCCGGTGGACTGCTCGGATGTGGCCGAGCCCTACGACATCGACACGGAGGCGGATCTGTCCCGTCTGGAGTGAACCCGGCCGGAGCGGACCCACCTGGAGTGAACGGCTTGGCACCGAGCGCCATGTTCTGTCGATCCGGAGAATCTCGACATCAACAAACCATTGAACTTCCACCATGAGGAAACTAGTATCCACTGTTCAGAAGCGCCTGCTCGTTCAGAAGGCGCTTGCGGCCGTATCTCGGCGCCTGTGGCACTCCGTGCCGTTCCGTGACGCCCGGCGGCCGCCTGGCACCGCCCATGAAGTCCGCTGAAGGAAGTGACAGTTCATGTCCGCACCAGCGCCGTCCCCCCTGGCCGTCGTCGATGCCGAGCCCCTCCCGCGTCAGGAGGAGGTGCTCACCGAGGCCGCCCTGGCCTTCGTCGCCGAACTGCACCGGCGGTTCACCCCGCGCCGGGACGAGCTCCTCGCCCGCCGAGCGGAGCGTCGCGCCGAGATCGCCCGTACGTCCACCCTGGACTTCCTTCCGGAGACCGCCGCGATCCGCGCCGACGACTCCTGGAGGGTCGCGCCGGCCCCGGCGGCCCTGAACGACCGCCGCGTCGAGATCACCGGCCCGACCGACCGCAAGATGACGATCAACGCGCTCAACTCCGGCGCGAAGGTCTGGCTCGCCGACTTCGAGGACGCCTCGGCGCCGACCTGGGAGAACGTCGTCCTCGGCCAGGTCAACCTGATCGACGCGTACACCCGGAAGATCGACTTCACGGACCCGCGCTCGGGCAAGACGTACGCCCTGAAGCCCGCCGACGAGCTCGCCACCGTCGTCATGCGGCCGCGCGGCTGGCACCTGGAGGAGCGTCACCTCACCTTCGACGGACGCCCGGTGCCCGGCGCGCTCGTCGACTTCGGCCTGTACTTCTTCCACAACGCCCAGCGTCTGATCGACCTCGGCAAGGGCCCGTACTTCTACCTCCCGAAGACGGAGTCGCACCTGGAGGCCCGCCTCTGGAACGACATCTTCGTCTTCGCACAGGACTACGTCGGCATCCCGCAGGGCACCGTCCGCGCCACGGTCCTCATCGAGACCATCACGGCCGCGTACGAGATGGAGGAGATCCTCTACGAGCTCCGCGACCACGCCGCCGGCCTGAACGCGGGCCGCTGGGACTACCTCTTCTCCATCGTCAAGAACTTCCGTGACGGCGGAGCCAAGTTCGTCCTGCCGGACCGCAACGCGGTCACGATGACCGCCCCGTTCATGCGCGCCTACACCGAACTCCTCGTGCGCACCTGCCACAAGCGCGGCGCGCACGCGATCGGCGGCATGGCGGCGTTCATCCCGTCCCGCAAGGACGCCGAGGTCAACAAGGTCGCCTTCGAGAAGGTCAAGGCCGACAAGGACCGCGAGGCCGGCGACGGCTTCGACGGCTCCTGGGTCGCCCACCCCGACCTGGTCCCGATCGCGATGGCCTCCTTCGACGCGGTCCTCGGCGACAGGCCGAACCAGAAGGACCGCCTGCGCGAGGACGTCTCCGTCGCGCCCGGCGACCTCATCGCCATCGACTCGCTCGACGCCAAGCCCACGTACGACGGCCTGCGCAACGCCGTCCAGGTCGGCGTCCGCTACATCGAGGCGTGGCTGCGCGGCCTCGGCGCCGTCGCGATCTTCAACCTGATGGAGGACGCGGCCACCGCCGAGATCTCCCGCTCCCAGATCTGGCAATGGATCAACGCGGGCGTGGTCTTCGAGAACGGCGAGAAGGCCACCCCCGAGCTGGCCCGCAAGGTCGCCGCCCAGGAGCTCGACGCCATCCGCGCCGAGATCGGCGAGGAGGCCTTCGCGGCCGGCAAGTGGCAGCAGGCGCACGACCTGCTCCTGCACGTCTCGCTCGACGCGGACTACGCGGACTTCCTCACCCTTCCCGCGTACGAGCAGCTGGTCGGCTGACAGGGGAACCCCGGCCGACCGCACAGCGGCCGCACACCTCCTGAACAGGGCTCCGCCCCCGGTGACGCACATCGCCGGGGGCGGAGCCCTGTCCGTTACCGGTTGCGGCACAGGCGACGAGACGGAACCGAGATATGCAGCTACCTAGCGGTAACAAGCCACGCCGTGCGAGATTCCGCCATGCCACCGGCCGGCGGCTGTCCCCCACGTCACTGCGTACCGCAGGAGCACAGCCATGCCTTCGTCCCCCCACCGTGCGCTGCGCGCACTCCTGGCACTGTGTACCGCCGCCGGGCTCGCCTCGCTCACCGCTCCCGCCGCCCACGCCTCCCCCGGCTCCGGCCCCACCGCCGTCGTCGCCATGGGCGACAGCTACATCTCCGGCGAGGCCGGCCGCTGGTTCGGCAACAGCCTCACGAACAGCGGCAGCCGCAACGGCACCGACCGCGCCTGGACGGGCAGCACCTACGACCCGTCCCGGGTGTACGGCAGCACCGCGGGCGGCTGTGACCGCTCGGACGTCTCCGAGGTCAGGAGCGCGGGCCCGATCGCGAGCTCGCTGATCAACCTCGCCTGCTCCGGGGCGACCACGGAGAACGTCTTCCGCGCCTCCCAGGGCGGCCAGGCCTTCAAGGGCGAGGCACCCCAGGCCGACCGGCTGGCGGCCGTGGCCGCCGCGAACGACGTCAAGCTGATCGCCCTGTCCATCGGCGGCAACGACCTCGGCTTCGGCGACATCATCAGCACCTGCGCGAGCGACTACATCGTCTGGTACTCGTACTGCAACGACGACCAGCAGGCCGTCGTCGACGCGAAGATCGACGGCGTGATGGCCGACGTCGGCCGGTCCGTCGACGAGATCCGAGCGGTCATGTCCGCCGCCGGATACGCCGCCGGCGACTACCGGATCGTCCTCCAGTCGTACCCCTCCCCCATCCCGCGCGCCGCCGAGAACCGGTACGCGGAGAGCGGCTGGGCCCGCACCAACACCGGTGGCTGCCCCTTCTGGGACGCCGACTCCGACTGGGCCCGCGACTCCCTGGTCCCCCAGATCGCCAACCGCCTCAAGGGCGTCGCCACCGCCAAGGGCGTGCAGTTCATGGACCTGCGGGACGCGCTCCAGGGCCGTGAGGTCTGCGCGAAGGCGAGCAAGCAGGTCACGTCGACCGTGCCCCCGTCGGCGACCACGAGCGAGTGGGCGCGCTGGATCGACAGCCAGAGCACGCAGGGCCTCGTCCAGGAGTCGATGCACCCCAACGCCTACGGCCAGCAGGCCCTCGGCCGCTGCCTGGCCCTGATCAACGCCGTCCCCACGGGGAACCGCAGCTGCCGGAACACGGCGGGGACGGGGGCGTCGGGGATGTACCTCACGGCGGGCTAGCGGTCACCACGGTCACGGGAGCGTGATGCCGAGCGGGTGGAGGACCCGCTCGGTCTCGTGGCGGTCCGCCGCGGCCATCGCGCGGACCAGGGCGGCGGAACCGCCGGGCCAGGCGGCCGCCGCCGCGTCGAAGGCGGCACGGCGGGACTCCAGGGGGCCCTTCTTGGCCGGCAGCCCGTCGAGGACGTACAGGGCCCGGGCCGAGGCCCGCACCTGGATCGGGTCCGCCGGCTCGCCCCGCTCGCGCAGGGCTTCCAGGGCGTACGCGCCGACGACCGGGTCGCGGAGGGCACCGCGCAAGGCCTCCGGGGGCGCCCCGGCCGTGTCCAGTACGGCGAAGAGGCCGCGGGTGGCGGCCGCGTCGGAGGTCCCGGCGTGGACGGTGCCGAGGGCGGCGAGCAGCTCGGACCAGGCGTCGGCGGTGTCCACGCGCGCGTGGAGCCAGTCGGCGAGTACGCGCGCGGCGACGGAGGCCGGCCAGCCCCCGGCGGCGGCGACCGCCTCCGGCGCGGTCCAGGCGGCGGCCTCGGCGGCGTCGGGCGCGGTGACCCCGCGCACCGCGAGCAGATAGCGCACCGCGCCCGCCCCGCGCGGGGTGAGCCCGAAGGCGTCGCCGCGGCGGAAGACCAGGCCGGTGGCGGCGAGGCGGTCGAGGACCGCGGCGAGGTCGCGGGCCGCTCCTTCGAGCCGGGCCCGGTCCGCCTCGGTCAGCTCGGCCGTGCCGAGGAGCCGGACGAGCTCCGGCAGGGGCGGGGCGGTGTACTCCTCGGGCGCCGTGTCCGGCACCGGCACGGGCAGGTCCTCCAGGGCCGGGTCGACGGTCCAGTCCTCGTACTCGGCGGCCTTGCGGGCGACGGACTCGGCGGCGCAGCCGCGCTGGTAGACCACGTACAGCAGGTGCGGCGCCTCGCCCCCGTAGGGTTCGAACTCCTCCTCCGCGAGCTCCTCGACGACGCCGATGAGGCGGTCGGCGTCCTCCTCGACGGGCCCGGCCTCGATCGCGGGCGGCGGGGGCACGGGGGCAGCGGGGTCCCCGTGGTAGTCGAGGTGCTCGTCGAGGAGGGCGTCGGCGAGGACGAGGTGGGGGAAGGCGTCGGGTCCCGGCGCGAACCGCGCGTACGGCCCGGCGAGCTGTTCGGCGAGCCCGGCGGCGGTCCACCGGTCCTGGAGCGCGGCGGCGAGCTGTCCGATGCCGGTCGCGACGGCGTGGTCGGTGAGCAGCGGCCCGGCGGCCGGGGGCGCTTCGGCGTCCCGCACGTACGCGCGCGTGAGCGCCTCGGCGAGCAGGACGTCGGCGAGGGCGGTCCGCCCCATGAGGTGGGCGCGGCGCACCCCGTCGGGGAGCGGCGCCCCGTCGAGGGCGGCGAGCCGGCGCCGTACGTCCTCGGGGTCGGTGAGGTCGGCGCCGCAGGTCCGCAGCAGCGAGGCGTACCAGCGGTGCCAGGTGAGGTTGCCCGGGTCGTTCATGGCGCGTTCGAAGTCGGGTGCGGACTCGGCGACGACTGCGGCGATCCGCTCGCGCCGCCCCCCGTCGAACCGTGCCGCGAGGGCCCCGAGGACGGCCGGGTAGTGGGCGAGCTGCCCGGGCGGGGCGTACACGAAGGTCGGCAGGTCCTCCACCAGGAGCTGCCGCACGAGGCCGGGCGTCGGCTCGGGCAGCCCCGTCGCCCGGTCGGCGCCGCGCAGGGCGAGCAGTCCCAGGACCGCTTCGGCGGCCCGCGCGAACGCGGGGTCACGATGCTCGGGCGCTCCGTCGAGGAAGCTGTCGAGCCCGGTGTTGGTGAGAACGGTCTCGGCCACGCTTCCCAGGGTAATTCCGGGCAGCCGGTTCCGGCGGGCAGGCGCCACGGCTCAGGAGTGTCGTAGCAGGCCGCGGACGACCTGGGTCAGGTGCTGGATGTGGCCTGCGCGCAGCCAGACGGCGGGGGTGCCCGCTCCGGCGGTTCCCGATCCGTCCGCGCAGGAGGCGAGCCAGCGCTCCCCCTCGCTGAACCCCGCTCCCCGGAAGTCCTCCGCTTCGACGATCTCCCGGACCAGTGCCCGGACCGCGTCCGCGTGGTCGGGCCCCTGGGTCGGCACCCGCCCGAGGAGGAAGGTGCGGTCCGTGGTGTAGCGCACGACGCCCCAGGGCGGGCCGCCGCCCGCGGTGCTCGACCGGTCGGCCCCTCCGGTGTGGTCGGCCCCGTAGTCGCCGTACGTGACGTGGGCGCCCGGCTGTTCGGGGCCGTCGACGAGCACGTGCCAGAGGTCCCAGTCGAACCGGTGCGCCTCCGCGAGCGGAGCTCCGTAGCCCTCGGGGAACGTGCGGGGGAAGGAACCGGCGAGCACGGCGATCGTCCGCCAGCGGCGGAGGGGGCCGAGCAGGCCGAGGGCGCGCAGCGCCCACTTCTCCGCGGGCCTGTGCTCGTCGAGGACACCGCCCAGGTCGAGCAGGAGGTCCATCGGGCAGTGCGCGAAGGCGGTCCGTTCCAGGAGGGTGCCGACTTCGTCCCGCAGCCGCTCGTCGGGGAGGCCTCCCAGGAACAGCCGGACGCCGAGGCCGTTTCCGCCGGCACGGGCGGCCTCGGCGGCGGCCGTCTGCTGCCGGACGTCCCGCTCGACGCCGGTGACCGGTCGGAGCGCGGTGCGCGCCAGACCTCGCCAGAACTCCGTGACGAGGTGCCAGGGCTCGTCCTCCGCGTGGAAGGTGTCCACCCACGCGGGCAGTCCGCGCTGCACGTCCACCAGCCGGTGCAGCGCGGTCCGCAGGTGGCGGGCGAGTGCGGGCGGGTCCGGATCGAGCGGGTGGAACGGGCGCGTGCCCAGGCTGCGGGCGCCGCCGACGCGGGGTGGGACGCTCCAGAGCGGTGCCACGCGCGAGCGTACGTGCGGCGCCAGCCGGTCGTACGCGGCGAGCGCGCTCCTGCGCGCGGGCAGTGCGGGTACGTAGATCGGATCGGACATCGGCGCCCCCCAGCGGCCTGTCACTTCCCCTGGTCGCAGGGTGAGGCGCCGTCAGGCGGTACGAAAGGGTGCGGTTTCGGCCAGGGAGAGGGGAGTTCAGCGGACCACGACGGTCCTCGGTGCCGAGAAGTCGCCCCAGGTGCCGTCCGGGAGCTGGGCGCGGAGGGTGACGGTGTGGCGGGTGCCCGGGGGGTCCTGGACCGGGAAGGTGTAGGTGGCGCGGCCCGGGGGCGGGGTGGTGCCCCAGATGATGGTGGTGGCGAAGCGGCCGTCGAGGTGGAGTTCGTGGCGGGTGACGGGGGCGCCCGTCTCCGGTGGGGTCCAGGTGAGGGTGATCTCGCCCCTGGCGGCCGTCGCGGTGAGGTCTCTGGGGGCGGTGTTCGGCGGGGCGCCCGGGGAGGGGGCGGTGGTGAGGTCGGCCGGGGCGCTGTCCGGGGAGGAGTTCTCGGCGGCGTCGCGGGCGCGGACGGTGAACGCGTAGGCGGTGCCGGGGCGCAGGCCGGTGAGGTGGGCGGTGGTGGCGGTGCCGGGGACGGTGTGGACACGGGTGTCGGCCTGGTAGACGTCGTACGCGGTGACCCGGGTGTCGTCGCGGGCCGGTGACCAGCGCAGGGTGGCGGCGCGGCTGCCGTCGGCGGTGACGCGGAGGGCGGTCGGGGTGGTGGGCGGCGTGCGGTCCTCGGCGGCGGCGGGGAGGGTGGTGGCCGTGACGCCGGCGCCGGGGGGCGAGACGTTGCCGGCGGCGTCGCGGGCTCGGACGGTGAAGCGGTGGCGGGTTGCGGGGGCGAGGCCGACGACGTCGGTCATCAGGGTGGTGGCGGGGAGGTCCTTGACCTTGCGGCCGTCGAGGTGGACGGCGTATCCGGTGACGGCGCGGTCGTCGGTGGCCGCGCTCCACATGACGTGGACGGTGCTCGCGCTGCCCGCGGTGGCGGTGACTCCGGCGGGGGCGGTGGGCGCCCGGGTGTCCTTCGGCCGGGGCGCGGGGGGACCGGAGCAGGCGGCGAGGAGGAGCGTCGTCGCGGTCAACAGGCTTGCGGCAAGCGGTCGTTGCACGGGCCGGCCTCCGTCCGTCGAAAAGGTCCAGACCTATATCGCACAGTCCGCGCCGGCTCGGCAAGGGGTCGTTGTCAGTGGGGTGCGCTTCACTGGAATCGTCACGCTCCGTAGTCGAGTCAGGGGGAATCATGACGGACCGTACGACCTATGTGAGCCTCGCGGGAGTGCGCCGGCGCGGCTGGACCGACGCGATGGTGCGGGACCTGCTCGGCACGCCGGACGTGCAGGGGCGCGATCCGCGCCGCTGGTCCCTCGCGCCCGTGCGGCTCTATCTGCTGGCCCGGGTGGAGACGGTGGAGCGGACGCCCGAGTTCGCCGAGACGGCCGCGCTCTGCCGAGCCCGGGCCTCGGCCGCCGGGATCCACGCGGAGCGGCGACGGGCCGCCGTCCTGGCCGCGATCCGCGCGGAGCCGATCGAGGTCCCCCGGCTGCCCCGGCCCGAGCTGGAGCAGCGGGCCGTGCGGCACCGGCATCTGCTGGGGGCACGAAGTCCCGGGCCGGACCCCGCCGCGGCACGGGGCGGCACACCGGCCGGGGCGCTCGTGCGGTGGCAGGTGAGCTATCTGCGGCACGCCCTGTCGCGGTACGAGTCGCTGCTCGACGGCCTTTACGGGGAGGCGGGACGGGGCGAGGCGGAACGACTGCTGAGGCGGCGGTTGTACGAGGCGATCGCCGCCGCCTATCCCTCGCTGGCCCGGGAGTGCCACCGCCGGATCGCGGTCGAGCGATGAGTGCCTTCAGCGGCCGTCACGCCGTCAGCAGGCGGCTGATCGCGCGGTTCCACGCCATGTGGACCAGCCTCCACGGCATCGGCCGCAACGCGGCCTCCGGCGGCTACCGCCGCTACGCCTGGACCCCCGCCGACGCCGACTG
>NZ_JBEXSZ010000163.1:0-17908 GCF_040613865.1 Streptomyces sp. NPDC006197
GCTCCGCCTTCCGCGCCTTGACCCGCACCCCAGCGGCGGCGCACAACCCGGTGCGGGTCAGGGCGCAGGAGCCTAGGCCCGGCAAGGGGCGCCGTTCCGTTGTGCCCACCCGTTCCGCCCCAGCGGAACAGTTGCCCACAACGGGGTGGGCGGGGACACCGCCCCAGCGGAACGACTGCCCACAACGGGGTGGGCGGGGGCACCGCCCCGGCGGAAGCGACTGCCCACAACGGGGGGGGTGGGCACCGGCCCGGCGGGGCGACTGCTCACAGCGGGGTGGGCGGTGGGCGCCGCCCCGGCGGAAGCGGCCGTCCCGACGGACCGCCAAGTCCCCCGGCTAGCCGTCGTACTTCTCCTCCGTCGACGGGTCCAGCGCCAGCCGGTACCCCCGCTTCACCACCGTCTGGATCAGCTTCGGCGTGCCGAGGGCGGAGCGGAGGCGCGCCATCGCCGTCTCCACGGCGTGCTCGTCGCGCCCCGCCCCCGGCAGCGCCCGGAGGAGGTCGGCGCGGGAGACGACCCAGCCGGGGCGGCGGGTGAGGAGCCCGAGGAGGGCCATTCCGGCGGGCGGGACGGGGCGGAGGCCGCCGTCGACGAGGACGGCGTGCCCCCGGACCTCGACGCGGTGCCCGGCGACCGGCAGGACCCGGGAGCGGGCGGGCAGCTCCCTGCAGAGGAGCTGGACGAGCGGCCCGAGCCGGAAGCGCTCGGGCTGGTGGGTGTCGATGCCCTCGGCCTGGAGCGGCAGCGCCGTGACGGGCCCCACGCACACGGCGAGCACGTCGTGCCGGAGCGCGGCGACGAGTTCGTCCCGTACGCCCCGCTCCGCCGCCCGGGAGAAGAGGGAGGCGGCGGCCGGCGCGCTGGTGAAGGTCACGGCGTCGAGCCCGCGGGCGAGGGTCGCGTCGAGGAGCCGGTCGAGCGGGCCGAGGTCCTCGGGGGGCATCCAGCGGTAGACGGGGACGCCGACGACTTCCGCCCCGCCGGCCGTCAGCGCCTCGACGAAGCCCGGCAGGGGCTCGCCGTGGAGCTGGAGCGCGATCCGCCGCCCGGCCACGCCTTCGTCGAGGAGCCGGTCGAGGACCTCGGCCATGGACTCGGAGGAGGGCGACCAGGACTCGGTGAGTCCGGCGGCCCGTACGGCTCCCTTGACCTTGGGTCCGCGGGCGAGGAGTTCGACGTTCCGCAGGACGGCGAGGAGCTCGTCCCCGTGTCCCCAGCCCTCGGCGGCCTCGATCCAGCCCCGGAAGCCGATCGCCGTGGTGGCGACGACGACGTCCGGGGCGTGGGCAACGAGCTCCTTGGTGGCGGCGAGGAGTTCGGTGTCGTCGGCGAGGGGCACGATCCGCAGCGCGGGGCCGTGGACGACGGCCGCGCCGCGCCGGCGCAGCAGCGCGATGAGCTCGTCGGCGCGTCGTGCCGCGGTGACGCCGATCGTGAAGCCGGCGAGGGGGCCGTGTTCTTGCTCGTCCATGGGGCCTGAGCCTGACGGGGATGCGTGTCGGTCTGGGTTCGCCCGTATTTCCTGGTCGTTACGGTACGCGCCGGGCATCGGGGATCACACCCGCGCGTAGCCGGACCGGGGCTCGGGTTCCGTGACGGCCTCGGCGGTGTCGGGGACGGCGCCGGGGGCCCGAAGGTATACCGCCCAGGTGACGACCATGCAGGCCGCGTAGAAGGCGAGGAAGGCGACGAAGGCGGCGGTGCCGGTGCCGGCGGTCTGGAAGGACTGGCGGAAGGCGAGGTTGATGCCGAGGCCGCCGACCCCGCCGACGGCGCCGATGAGGCCCATGGAGGCGCCGGAGAGCCGTCGTCCGTAGGCCTCGGCGGCCTCGCCCGTGAGGCCCTTGCAATGGCCCTGGGCGAGGAAGATCGCCGGGATCATCTTGAACGTGGAGCCGTTGCCGAGGCCGCTGAGGACGAAGAGGCCGATGAAGCCGACGAGGAAGACGGCGAGGGACTCGACGACGGAGGCGTAGATCACCACCGAGGTGGCGACGGCCATCGCGGCGAAGGTGCCCAGGGTGATGCGGGCGCCGCCGTGCCGGTCGGCGAGGGAGCCGCCGACGGGCCGGATGAGGGAGCCGAGCAGCGGGCCGATGAAGGTGAGGGAGGCGGCCTGGAGGGGGGTGCGGCCGAACTGGGTCTGGAGGACGAGGCCGAAGGCGAAGCTGTAGCCGATGAAGGAGCCGAAGGTGCCGACGTAGAGGAAGGCCATGATCCAGGTGTGGCGGGCCGTGGCGGCTTCCTTGAACGCTCCGGTGTCGTTCTTCACGGGGGCGAGGTTGTCCATGAAGAGCGCGGAGCAGACGGCGGCGACGACGATCAGGGGCAGGTAGACGCCCAGCACGATCCTCGGGTGCATCGCTCCGGCGGTGCCGATGACGAGGAGGCCGACGAGCTGGACGACGGGGACGCCGATGTTGCCGCCGCCCGCGTTGAGGCCGAGGGCCCAGCCCTTCTTCCGCAGCGGGAAGAAGGCGTTGATGTTGGTCATCGAGGAGGCGAAGTTGCCGCCGCCGACGCCGGTGAGCGCGGCGACGAGGACGAAGGTGGTGTACGAGGTGCCGGGGTGCATCACCGCGAAGGCGAGGCCGGTGGGCAGCAGGAGCAGCAGGGCGCTGAAGATCGTCCAGTTGCGGCCGCCGAAGCGGGCGACGACGAAGGTGTACGGGATGCGGATCAGCGCGCCGACGAAGGTGGCGGTGCCGATGAGGAAGAACTTGCCGGCCGGGTCGACCCCGTACTGGGGGCCCATGAAGAGGACCATGACCGACCAGAGGCTCCAGACCGAGAAGCCGATGTGCTCGGAGAGGACGGAGAAGAGCAGGTTCCGTCGGGCGATCCGTTCTCCCTTCTCGCGCCAGAAGGTCTCGTCCTCCGGTTCCCAGCGTTCGATCCAGCGGCCACCCATCTCGCACCTCCACGGAGTCGGATCCCTGATGCGACCGACGCTAGGAAGGGCGCGTTTCAGGCCGGTGCCGTGAGGTGACGGTGGCGGAACCTTGCTCTCACCCGGCGTACGGGCGGCCTGTGAGCGCCCCCTCCTCCGGCAGCCCCGGCTCCCCTTCCGGCAGCCAGGCGCCGGCCGGCCGGGTGAGCCATCCCTCCCGGGCGCCCAGCTCCGCCGCCGCCCGGCGCAGGGCGTCCAGGCCGGGATGGCGGAGTCCCTTGCGCCACACCAGGCTCACGGGCGAGAGGGGGACGGGGTCGACGAGGGGCCGGATGACGCAGTCCGGCATGGAGGGGAAGTCGACGACGGCGAGGACCGGGTCGCGGTACTTGGCCATGAGCCGCCGGAACTCCTCCTTGCCGACGGCGAGCGGAGCGGGCGGGGCGATCTCGATGCCCCGGCCGGCGAAGAGGCGGGCGGCGAGGTCGGTCCACTCGGGCGTGCGGTCGTTCCCGGCGCCGGCGTAGATCCGCTCCCCGGCGAGCCGGTCGAGCGGCACCTCGGGCAGGCCGGCGAGCGGATGGTCCTCGGGGAGGACCACGGCCATCGGCTCGTACCGGACGAGCTGGGAGTCGAGCCGCGTCCGGAGCCGGGCGTCGAGTCCTCCGTAGCGGCCGAAGGAGGCGTCGATCCGGCCGGCGAGGATCTCCCGCGCGGCGCCGGTGAGTCCGCTCTCGTAGCGGGCCATCAGCTCCTGTTCGGGGGCGAGTTCGCGGGCCCGGCGCAGGACGTCCTCGGGGGCGAGGCCGGGGCTGTTGAGGTCGACGAGGAGCGGCCGGGGCGCGGCGCGGAAGGCGTCGCTCAGTTCCTCGTGGGCGGCCAACACCCGGCGGGCGTACGGGAGGAGGCGCTCGCCGTCGACGGTGAGGGCGACCTGCCGGGTGGTCCGCACGAAGAGTTCGGTGCCCAACTCCCGCTCCAGGCGCCGGATGTCGCGACTGAGCGCCTGCTGGGCGAGGTAGAGGCGGGCGGCGGCGCGGGTGAAGTGGAGCTCTTCGGCGACGGCGGTGAAGGCGCGCAGAAGGCGGGGGTCGATGTCGTACGAGGAGGTCACCACCGCCGCATTTAACATCACAGGTGCGTCAATCGCCACCGAGAAGGTGTTGGACCGGCCGGGCCCTGCCCGCGGACCCTTGATCCATGCCGCGACCGGACCTCACCCTCACCCCGGCGGGCCCGGCCCTCGCCCCCCGCTACCGCCCCGCCGCCACCCTCGCGAGGCCCGCGAGGCCCGCCAATCCCTACCTCCGTCTCTTCTCCCACCCCGGCGCCCGCGCCTTCACCGCCGGCAACCTGATCGCCCGGCTGCCCATGGGCATGTTCGGCGTCAGCGCCGTGATCATGATCGCCGCGGCGTACGGCTCCTACGCCCTGGCCGGCGCGGTCACCGCCGCCAACCTCGCCGTCGGCTCCGTCACCGGCCCGCTGATCGCGCGGCTCGTCGACCGGTACGGCCAGGCCAGGATCGCGGTCCCGGCCGCCGCCTACGCGGTCCTGGGCCATCTGGTGCTGCTGCTCTGCGTCCACGAGCGGGCCCCCGTCTGGGCGCTCTTCCTCACGACCGCCGTCACCGCCACCACCCCGAACACGGGCGGCATGTCCCGGGCCCGCTGGGCGCACCTCCTCCGGGACGACCCGGACGCGCTGCACACCGCCAACGCCTTCGAGCAGGCCGCCGACGAGCTCTGCTTCATGCTCGGCCCGGTACTGGCCGCCGTCCTGTGCTCGGCGCTCTTCCCCGAGGCCGGCACGCTCACCGCGGGCCTCCTCTTCCTCTCCGGCGTCCTGGTCTTCGCCGCCCAGCGCTCCACCGAGCCGCCGGTCGCCCCGCGCACGACGGCGGGCTCCCCGCTGCGCGCCCCCGGCATGGCGTCGCTGCTCGCGGTCTTCCTCGCCACGGGCGCCGTCTTCGGCTCCATGGAGGTGGTCGCCCTGGCGTACGTGGACGGGCCCGTCGCGGGACCGGTCCTCGCCCTCCAGGCGGCCGGCTCCTGCGCGGCGGGCCTCCTCTACGGCCGGGCCCGACGCACCGCCCGCCTGCGCACCTGCCTGGCCGCGATGACCGTCCTGATGGCGATGCCGCTGCTCGCCGCCTCGACGGGCTCCCTGCTCGCCCTGGCCGGCGGCCTCCTCGTGGCGGGCATGGCGACGGCCCCGACGATGGTGACGGGCATGGGCCTGATCCAGCGGCTCGCCCCGGCGGCGCAGCTCAACGAGGGCATGGCCCTCGCCGTGACCGCCCTCCTGGCGGGCGTCGCGGCGGGCTCGGCCGGCGGCGGCTGGGCCGCCGACCACGCGCCCTTCGCGTCCTTCGGGTTCCTGCTTCCGGTGACGGCGGCGGCGGTGGCCCTGACCCTGTGCACGGCGACCGGGGCGGGCCGGGGCTCCCGTGTCCGCGCATGACAAAGGCCCGGTGGTCGCGAACGACCACCGGGCCCGTGCCCACATGGGATGAGTGGAGATGGCGGGAATCGAACCCGCGTCCAACGGTGCGGAATCAGGGCTTCTCCGTGTGCAGTCTGGTACGAGTTTCTCAGCCCTCCGGATCACCCAGACAAGTCCGGAACGGGCTCAGTCACTGTTTGATTTCCCTCCAACCCCCGTGACCGGGGCTAGAGGTTTAGATCCCTGAATGACGCCAGGATCCGGGTCGGGACCACCCCCGGGCTGACGCTCCTCACAGAGGCTTCTGTTCGTTACCTAAAATTAGGCAGCGAGGGCGAAGCGGGAGTTATCGCTCTTGGTGTTGGCGATTATTGGTTGCGACATATGGTTTACGAGATCATTGCCGCTTCCTCGACACGCTTCCCACTGCTTCGACATCCGCTGTCGAAACCGATCATCCCCATGTTGTTTTTTCAAAAGACACACCCTCTGTGGGGTGCAGCACCCATGGTACGTGACCGACGGGTGCGGTTGCCAGCCTATTACCGGCGCTAGGCGCTCTGCGCGGCCCGCTGCCTCCGCCGGGCCGCCGCGATCGCCCGGTTCGTCTCGCGCGTGTCCTGCTTCTCCCGCAGGGTCTGGCGCTTGTCGTACTCCTTCTTGCCCTTGGCCAGCGCGATCTCGCACTTCACCCGGCCGTTCAGGAAGTACAGCGAGAGGGGCACGATCGTGTGACCCGTCTCCTGCGACTTCGACTCCAGCTTGTCGATCTCGGCCCGGTGCAGCAGCAGCTTCCGCTTCCGCTTCGCGTGGTGGTTGGTCCAGCTGCCCTGCATGTACTCGGGCACGTGGATGTTGTGCAGCCACGCCTCGTGGCCGTCGATCTGGACGAAGCCGTCGACCAGCGAGGCCCGCCCCATGCGCAGCGACTTCACCTCGGTGCCCATGAGCACCACACCGCACTCGTAGGTGTCGATGATGAGGTAGTCGTGCCGCGCCTTCTTGTTCTGCGCGATGAGCTTGCGCTCCGGCGCCTTGTCCGATGCCTTCTTCGCAGGCTTGCCCTGCACGTTCACGAGTCCCTTAGCCATAGTGCGGCCATTTTCGCACTACGAGCCCCCTCCGAGGCCACTCAATACCGTTCTCGCCCGCGCCTCGGCCCCCTCCCCCGCCGCCAGGTCCGGAGTGATGCCCCGGCCGTCGACGGCGTGCCCGGCGGGGGTGCGGTAGTGGCCGACGGTCAGCTCGGCGACGGAGCCGTCGGGCAGCGCGCTCGGCATCTGGACGGACCCCTTGCCGAAGGTCCGCGAACCGACGGTCACCGCCCGGCCCCGGTCCTGCAGGGCCCCGGTGAGCAGCTCGGCCGCGCTCATCGTGCCCCCGTCGATCAGCGCCACCAGGGGCCTGCCGGTGTCGCCGCCGCCCTCCGCGTACACGGCCCGCTGCTCGCCCTCCACGTCGTACGTGGCGACGAGCCCGCCGTCGAGGAAGGCGGAGGCGGCGGCGGCGGCCTCCGTGACCAGGCCCCCCGAGTTCCCCCGCAGGTCCAGGAGGACCCCGGCGCCGGCCGGGGCGGCCCGTACCGCGTCACGCACGCGCGTGCCCACGCCCTTGGTGAAGGCGGCGACCCGGATCAGTACGGCCCCGTCGTCGAGGCGGCGGACGGTGACCGGGTCCGTCGCGAGCCGGGCCCGGCGCAGGGTCTGCGTCCAGGCCGCGCGGCCTCGCTCGACGCGCAGGACGACGGCCGAGCCGGGAACGCCGTCGCCGCGCAGCAGGGAGACGGCCTCGGAGACGGAGAGCCCGTCGACCGGGCGCCCGTCGACGGAGACGAGCCGGTCACCGGCCCGCAGCCCGGCCCGCTCGGCGGGCCCCCCGGGCTGCACCCGCGTCACCCTGATCCCGTCCTCGCCGGCGCGGCCCGCGGAGAGGCCGACCCCGGTGTAGGCGCCGTCGAGGGCCTGCTCGAACTCGGCGTACTCCCTCTTGTCGTACACCGCGCCCCAGCGGTCCCCGCTGCGGCTGACGAACTCCTCGGCGGCCTTCTTCCCCGACTTCCCGTCGGCCATGGCCGCGGCGGCGGCCCGCGCGAGAGCGGCCCTGTCGACGGTCGCACCGCCCGCGGCGGGCCCCTCGTCGCCACCGGACGTGCCCGCCGCCTTCACCGCCTGTTCCTGCCGGGGCAGCGAACCCGTGGCGGCGGCGGTGGCGAGGACGCCGGTGAAGACCAACGTCAGAACGGCCCCACGGAGCACTCCGCGGGGCCGGATACAGAGATCGTCGGTGCCGGTCGACATGCCGCCCACTCTAGGACAAGGCGATGGCGCCGCACGGGTTTTGGCCGTACGACGCCATTCACCGTCAGAAGTGTCTTCTCACACCTTCAGGTACTTGCGCAGCGCGATGAAGGCGGCCACGGCGGGCATGAGGAGCCCGATGGCGATCACCAGCGGCAGCTTGGCGAGGACGGCGTCCCAGCCGATGAAGTTGACCAGCTGCATCTTCTCGGCGAGCGCGATGCCGTGGTCGATCAGGAAGTACCGGCCGACGAGCAGCAGCACACAGGCGACGGCGCCGCCGAGGAGTCCGGCGAAGGCGGCCTCCATGATGAACGGCATCTGGATGTAGAAGCTGGACGCGCCGACGAGCCGCATGATGCCGGTCTCACGGCGGCGGCTGAAGGCCGAGACGCGCACGGTGTTGACGATCAGCATCAGCGCGATGATCAGCATCAGGCCCATGACGCCGAGGGCGGCGATGTTCATGCCGTTCATCAGGTCGAAGAGGTTCTGCAGGATGTTCCGCTGGTCCTGGACCGACTCGACACCGTCCCGGCCGGCGAAGGCCGTGGCGACGACCTTGTACTTCTCCGGGTCCTTGAGCTTGACCCGGAACGACTCCTGCATCTGGTCCGGCGTCACCACGGAGGCGATGGCGGTGTCGCCGTACTGCTCCTTGTAGTGCTTGAACGCCTGGTCGGCCGACTCGTGCATGACGGACTCGACGATGTCCATCTTCTTCAGGTCGGCCTCGATCTGCTCCTTCTGCTGGCCGGTGACCGCGCCCTTGGCGCACTTGGCCGCCGTGGCCGCGTCCGCCTTGTTGCAGAGGAAGATGGAGACGTTGACCTTGTCGTACCAGTAGTCCTTCATCGTGCTGACCTGCTCGCGCATGAGCAGCGCGCCGCCGAAGAGGGCGAGCGAGAGGGCCACGGAGACGATGACGGCGAAGGTCATCGTGAGATTGCGCCGGAGACCGACACCGATCTCGGAGAGCACGAACTGAGCGCGCATGGTGTTCTGTTTCCCCCGCCGTCAGTGCTGGTATCCGTAGACGCCGCGCGCCTGGTCGCGGACGAGGCGGCCCTTTTCGAGCTCGATGACGCGCTTGCGCATCTGGTCGACGATGTTCTGGTCGTGGGTCGCCATGACGACGGTGGTCCCTGTCCTGTTGATCCGGTCGAGCAGCTTCATGATGCCGACGGAGGTCTGCGGGTCGAGGTTGCCGGTGGGCTCGTCGGCGATCAGCAGCATCGGCCGGTTGACGAAGGCCCGGGCGATGGCGACGCGCTGCTGCTCACCGCCGGAGAGCTCGCCCGGCATCCGGTCCTCCTTGCCGCCGAGTCCGACCAGGTCGAGCACCTGCGGCACGGCCTTGCGGATCTCACCGCGCGGCTTGCCGATGACCTCCTGGGCGAAGGCCACGTTCTCGGCGACGGTCTTGTTGGGCAGCAGGCGGAAGTCCTGGAAGACGGTGCCGAGCTGACGCCGCATCTGCGGCACCTTCCAGTTGGAGAGCCGGGCCAGGTCCTTGCCGAGGACGTGCACCTGGCCCTGGCTGGCACGCTCCTCGCGCAGGAGCAGTCGCAGGAAAGTCGACTTTCCGGAGCCGGAGGAACCGACGAGGAAGACGAACTCGCCCTTCTCGATCTCCAGGGAGACGTCCCGGAGCGCGGGGCGGCTCTGCTTCGGATAGGACTTGGAGACGTTGTCGAATCGGATCACGGATGCACCACGGTCGGCCGGGAGTAGGTGTGCGTGACCTTACGCGACCGGGGATGGCCCGCGCAGTCGCGGTCCTGGCTTGCGCCGTTTATCCTTTTTAGTCCCTCCGGACCGAAGCCGGGCAATCCGGCGGGGCGCGCCGAAACGCCGCGGAGCTGGCACAGTGGTAGGGGAACGTCCCGATCCCCCCGGACGTTGTCCTGGTGTGTACCCCAGTGCGGGAGGAGGAGAGCGCATGACCTACGACCGACTGGTGTGCGCCAACTGCGCGGCCCCGGTCGCCGAGGGCCGCTGCCCTGTCTGCCGCGCGAACCGGGAGCGTCTGACCCCTCAGGGGCTGTCCCCCGCGATGCTGCTGACGTTGGCGATCGCCCTGCTCGCGGCGATCGCGTTGCTCGCGGCCGTCCAGACGGTGTAGCCCGAGCCGGATGCGTGAGAAGGGCCGGGGAGCGCTCGCTCCCCGGCCCTTCGTCGTGCGTCACGCGTCCGGGCGAATGCCTCAGACGGCGGCGCGGCCGCCGCCGACGAGACGCGGCAGCATGCGGAAGCCGATGCCACCGGCGATCATGGTCGCGGCACCGATGACCAGGAACGAGGTCTCGGCCGCACCGGTCTCGGCGAGCTCCTCCTTCGCCTCACCCTGCTGGACCGGCTGCGAGCCGCCCTGGTTGGGGTCGGTGTTGTTCGGGGTGTCCACGCACTCGGCGCCGTCGAGGTCGACGGTGCAGGTGCCGGCGTCACCGCCGGTGGACGAACCGCCACCGGTGGAGGTGGAGCCGCCGTTGGTGGAGGACGAACCGCCGTCGGCGGACGAGCCGCCGGTCACGGTGGAGGAACCGCCGTTGGAGGCCGCACCACCGTTGGAGGCCGCACCACCGTTGGAGGCCGCGCCGCCGTTGGAGGCCGCACCACCGTCGGCAGCAGCGCCACCGTCGGCAGCAGCACCGCCATCAGCGGCAGCGCCACCGTCAGCGGCCGCACCGCCATCGGCAGCCGCACCACCATCAGCAGCAGCACCACCGTCGGCAGCAGCACCGCCATCGGCAGCAGCACCACCGTCAGCGGCAGCACCGCCATCAGCGGCAGCGCCACCGTCGGCAGCCGCACCACCGTCGGCGGCAGCGCCACCATCGGCAGCCGCACCACCATCAGCGGCAGCGCCACCATCGGCAGCCGCACCACCATCAGCGGCAGCGCCACCGTCAGCGGCCGCACCACCATCGGCAGCCGCGCCACCGTCAGCGGCAGCGCCACCATCGGCAGCAGCGCCACCGTCAGCGGCCGCACCACCCGCGGCGGCCGCGGCGGCCGCGCCGCCGCTGACGGTCCCGCCGCCGAGCCCGCCGCCGGTCTCCTCCTCGCCTTCCTGGATACCGATACTCACGTCCAGGGTCTGGCCGGAGTCGGTTCCGAACCCGCCGACGGCCTGCGCGGCACCAGCCGCCGTCAGGGACGCACCGGCGACGATCACGGCACTGGCCGCGACCCGCACCAGGCGGACTCGCGTCTTGTTGGTCATCTGGCTGCTACCCCCAGTAGCTCATCTCGTCATGGGGCAGCGCTCGGGCCTCGCGCGGCAGGGGCGGTGTCACGACTGGACCGGCCCCCGTTCACACGCGTCCCAGAAAAGCGCATGCCAGTACGCCACCCTTCCGAGTTTCCGATGAAGCGTCAAGGTCGTTGCGCGTGCGATGCCCGAAAGATCACCAGGTGACCGACATGCGACGATGCAACTGTGACGTAAACCCTGAACTCCGGGCCCGGCAACGTCAGTTCCCTTGTCGACAAAGCGTCCCGACGGTCTCGCTGCCGCTTGCGTCAGCGAATCCGCAGGGGGCGGCGGAACGACACCGGGCCCCGCACCGAAAGGTGCGGGGCCCGGCCGGAACCACGGAGGGGTTACTTGTCCTGCTGCTTGCGCCAGCGGATGCCCGCCTCCAGGAAGCCGTCGATCTCGCCGTCCAGGACGGACTGCGGGTTGCCGACCTCGAACTCCGTACGGAGGTCCTTGACCATCTGGTACGGGTGGAGCACGTACGAACGCATCTGGTTGCCCCAGGAGCTGCCGCTGTCCTTGAGGGCGTCCATCTTGGCGCGCTCCTCCTGGCGCTGACGCTCCAGGAGCTTGGCCTGGAGGACGTTCATGGCGCTCGCCTTGTTCTGGATCTGGGAGCGCTCGTTCTGGCAGGAGACGACGATGCCGGTCGGGAGGTGCGTGATGCGCACGGCCGAGTCGGTCGTGTTGACGCCCTGGCCGCCGGGGCCCGAGGCGCGGTACACGTCGACGCGCAGCTCCGACTCGTCGATCTCGACGTGGTCGGAGGACTCGACGACGGGGAGGATCTCGACGCCGGCGAAGGAGGTCTGACGGCGGCCCTGGTTGTCGAAGGGCGAGATGCGGACGAGCCGGTGGGTGCCCTGCTCGACGGAGAGCGTGCCGTAGGCGTACGGGGCCTTGACCACGAAGGTGGTGGACTTGATGCCCGCCTCTTCCGCGTACGAGGTCTCGTAGATCTCCGTCGGGTAGCCGTGGCGCTCCGCCCAGCGCAGGTACATGCGCTGGAGCCGCTCGGCGAAGTCGGAGGCGTCGACGCCGCCGGCCTCGGCCCGGATGTTGACCAGGGCCTCGCGCTCGTCGTACTCGCCGGAGAGGAGGGTGCGGACCTCCATCTCGTCGAGGGCCTTGCGGACGGAGCCCAGCTCCGCCTCGGCCTCGGCGAGGGTGTCCGGGTCGTCCATCTCCTCGGCGAGCTCGAAGAGCACCGCGAGGTCGTCGATCCGGCCGCGCAGGGTCTCGGCCTTGCGGACCTCGGCCTGGAGGTGCGAAAGCTTGCTCGTGATCTTCTGCGCCGCCTCCGGGTCGTCCCACAGGGACGGGGCCGCGGCCTGCTCTTCGAGCACGGCGATGTCTGCCCTCAGCTTCTCGAGGTCCAGGACGGCCTCGATCGACCCCATGGTCGAGGAGAGGGACTTCAGCTCTTCGGATACATCGACGACTGCCACGCGTCCAGCGTAACGGCTCCGGGCCGGGAGCCGAACCTACGGCTGGGAGGACTGCTTGGAGTCCTGCGGCGGTGCCTCCCCGTCACCGGAGGCCGCCAGGTAGCCGCCGGCGCCGAGCGCGCCCGCGACCACGAGCGCCGCGACGGTGAGGGTGATCCTTCTCTTGCGGACCGCGCCCGCCTTGTGGCGGGCCGAGCCGGGGCGGCGGGCGCCGGAGGGGCGCGGGGCGCGGGCGGTGCCGAGGGGGCCGCCGGAGAGCTCGTCGGGGGCCGGGACCCGCATGGAGGTGTGGGTGTCGCGGTTGGAGTCGGCGGAGGCGCCGGGGACGAGCGGGACGGCGGCGCGGCGGGGGCCCGGCTCGCCCGTGCCCGTGGCGGTGGCGTACGCGTCCTCCTCGTACGGCTCCGGGGCCGGTTCCGCGCCCGGCTCGTCGACGTCCAGCGGCGGGATGCCCTTGAGCAGCGGCAGGACGTCCCCGAGGCGGGCGGCGAGCTCGGAGGCGCGCAGCCGGGAGGCGGGGGCCTTGGCGAGGCACTGGACGATCGTCTGCCACAGCTCCTCGGGAATGCCGGGCAGCGGGACGACGGTCTCGGTGACGTGGCGGCGCAGGACCGCGCCGGGGTGGCCACCGCCGAACGGGGTGAAGCCGGCCAGCAGCTCGTACAGGACGGTCGCGAGGGCGTAGATGTCGACGGCGGCGCGCGGCGGGAGGCCTTCGACGATCTCGGGGGCGAGGTAGTCGGGTGTGCCGATGATCCGGGTGGCCTTGGTGCGGCCGGGGGTGTCGATCAGCTTGGCGACGCCGAAGTCGGTGAGGAGGGCGGGGTGGGCGCCGCCGGGGCCGAGCGGGCCCTCCATGTCGAGCAGGATGTTCTCCGGCTTGACGTCCCGGTGGACGACGCCGGCGGCGTGCGCGGCGGCGAGGGCCTCGGCGACGTCGGCGACGATCGCGACGGCGGCCTCGGGGGCGAGCCGCCGCTCCCGGTCGAGCCGGGTGCGCAGGTCGGTGCCGCGGACGAGGTCCATGACGAGGGCGAGGTCGTTGCCGTCGACGACGAGGTCGCGGACCTTGACGACCCGGGGGTGGTCGAGGCCGAGCAGTGCGGTCCGCTCCTGGACGAAGCGGCTGACGAGTTCCTGGTCGGAGGCCAGGTCCTCGCGCAGCAGTTTGACGGCGACGGGCCCTTCGGGTCCCTCGCCGAGCCACACCGTTCCGGCGCTGCCCCGCCCGAGGATCTGGTGGGCGGTGTAGCGGCTGCCGATGTTCCGTGCCAAGACTGCTCCCTCAGCGGCTGCGGTTCTCGACAAAGCTACGCGTCCACGGCCGCCGGTCTCGACTTCCGAGGGGAAATCACCCCTCGGAAGTCGACAAATCGGCAGTGTTACTGCCCCGTACCGCCGGTAGCACCCCCGGAACCGGTGGCGTCGCCGATCGAGGAGATCCAGTCGGTCACGGTCGAGATGCCGTCGCCGATGGCCTCCCAGTAGCCCTTGCCCTGGGCGACCCAGTCCTGGAGCGGGGTGAGCTCCCAGACGAGCCAGCCGGCGACCACGAACAGGACGATCATGATCAGGCAGCCCTTGAGGCAGCCGAGACCGGGGATCCGCACCGGGTTCGCGCTGCGCTGGCGCGGCGGGCGCGGCTCGCGGGGCGCGGGGGCCTGGGGCGGCGGCTGCGGCGGCGCGTACTGCTGCTGGGGCGGGGCGTACTGCTGCTGCGGGGGCGGCGGGGGCGCGTACTGCTGCGGCTGCTGCTGGTACGGCTGGGGCGCGGGGCGCTGCGGGGCCGGGCGCTGTTGCTGCTGGTACGGCTGGGGCGGCTGCTGCCCGTACGCGCCGGGGCGGGCGTCCCGCGGCGGCTGCGGCCGGCGCTGCGGGCGGCGGCGCAGGGGGTCCTCGCTCGGGTCGAGGTACTGCACCTGCGTCTGCTCGTTGCGGTCGCGGACCTGCCGCAGCTGGCTCTGCCAGGGGTGCGGATCCTCCGCGGGAGGGTTCTGCGGTACGGGGGGCATGACGGCCGTCGGGTCGGCGGCGCCCGCCGGGCCGCTGGTCGGCATGACGCTGGTCGCGCCGGCGGGATCGTACTGGGGCGTCCCGGCCCCGGCGGCGCCGGTGGGCAGCACCTGCGTCGGGTCGGCGGCGCCCGGGGTCTGCGTCTCCGGGGTGCCGGGGACCGGCGCGGGCGCCGGGTCCGGGGCGAGGAGCGCGCCCACGCCCTCCGCCGCCTCGATCTGGGCGGGCGTGGCGTGCACGCCGATGCCCGCGGCGACGGCGCGCAGGCCCCGGGCGAGGTTCACGGCGCTCGGCCGCTGGTCCGGGTTCTTGCTGAGGCAGCGCTCTATGACCGTCCACAGGGGTCCGGGCACGGTCGAGGGGCGGCGCGGCTCCTCGCTGAGGTGGCGGTGGAGGACCTCCAGGGCGGTGCCGCCCGCGAACGGGGGCCGGCCGGTGACCAGCTCGTAGAGGAGGATGCCGGCGCCGTAGATGTCGACGGCGGAGGTCTGCGGGCGGCCCTCGGCGGACTCGGGCGCCACGTACGCGGGGGTGCCGACGAACTCGTGGGTGCGGGTCAGGCCCGGGGAGTCCGCGAGGCGCGCGATGCCGAAGTCGGTCAGCATCGGGTGCATCTCGCCGCCCTGCTCGGCGAGCAGGACGTTGGCCGGCTTGAGGTCGCGGTGGACGACGCCGTCGGCGTGGCTGGCGGCGAGCGCGTCGGCGATCTGGGCGGTGAGGAGGGCGGCCGCGACCGGGGTGAGCGGGCCGCTCTCCCTGATGTACCGGTGCAGGTCGGGGCCCTCGACGAGGTCCATGACGAGGGCGAGGACATCGCCCTCGACGACCAGGTCGCGGGTGCGCACGATGTTCGGATGGGTCAGCCGGAGCAGCACGGACCGCTCGCGCAGGAAGCGCATCACGATGTCCGCGTCGTTGGCCAGCTCCTCCTTGAGGACCTTGATCGCGACGGTCTCGCCGGGCTGGCCGGGCACGGCCGCCTCGGCGCCCGCCGTCTCCCGCTGGCGGGCTCGCCAGACGGTGCCCGTGGCGCCGCGGCCGAGCGGCTCCTCGAGCAGGTACTTGCTGCCGATAGGCCGCACGTCACGCGCTCCCTGCTGATCGTGGTCCTGGGGTGGTCCCCGGGGTGTCCCCCGGGATCCCTGTCCTCTGTTGCCCCGGGTCCTGTCCTCTGTTGTGACCCGTCCGGGTGTCCGACCCACTTTAGTGCCGCCGAACGGGTCGCAGGCCGGTCGTCCACAGGCCGGTTCCGCTGCCGTCTCCGGGTCTCGCCGGGTGGTCGGAGCGAACGGAACTTGTCCGGAAGAAGACGCTCCACGGCGGGTGACGGTTGCCAGGCATGGTCCGAAGGCATGCCCAACCAGGCTATTTCTCGCCCACTGCCGAACATTCAAGATCATTTGCGACCGACCCGCGGGCGTGTTGTCGGTGGCAGGTGCGAGGATGCCTCCAGCACGTCGCGTCGACGGGGTCGGGAGCCCCCGCGCCGTGCCGACCTGTACCGGGCGACGCGTCCGTGCCGGGTGGGGGGAGACACAGGGCGGTTCCCCCCTGCCGAGCCGGCTCGCGCAGAAGGGACCGCTGACGGCGATGCAGATCCGGCTGACCGTCCTCGCGCCGTACGCCGGCCACGGCGCCGGGCGCGCCTGCGACGTGCTCGTCACGGCCCCCGCCGGGACGGCTCTCGCCGCCGTGGCCTCGAACCTCGCCGCCGCCGTCACCGGCCCCGACACCTCCGCCTCGGGCACGACCGTGCTCTACGCGGGCGCGGAGCGGCTCGACGGGCGGCGCTGCGTCCTCGGCGAGCCCCCGCTGGTCGACGGCGCGGTCCTCTCCCTCCAGGTCCCCGGCCCTGACGACCGGGTCGACGAGACGGCCTTCGCCCGGCTGCACGTGGTGGCCGGCCCGGACGCGGGCGGAGTGCACCTGCTGCACGGCGGAGCGATCAGAATCGGCCGTTCCGTCGACGCCGACGTGCCCCTCGACGACCCCGACGTCTCCCGCGCCCACTGCACGGTGACCGTCGGCGAGGACGGCCGGGTCACGGTCTCCGACCGCGGCTCGACGAACGGCACGACGCTCGACGGCGTGCCCGTCGGCGACCGCCCGGTGCCGCTCCGCCCGGGCGCGCTGCTGCGCCTCGGCGAGTCCGCCCTCCGGCTGACGGGCCCCGCGGGCTCCCCGGGCTCCCTCGGCGGCACGGACGCGGTGGCGACCGCCCCGGACGGCGAGGGCCACCTGCGCGTCGCGGCCGGGACGCCCCTGCCGGACCGCACCGGGCAGGTGGGACCGGGCGACGACACCACCCACGGCGGAGCGCGCGGCATCGCCTACGGCGAGGTCTACGACGGGGACCACGCGCACGCGGGGGACCCGCACGACGACCGCTCCGGCCACGACGACGGCGAGCCGCACGGCAGGACCCGGCCGACCGACCGCACCCGGGACCGGCGAGACGCGCCCGCGGCGGCGCCCGCGCCCACGCGCGGCGGCAGGCGCGGGCTCGGCGCGTGGGCCCGGCGTCTCGCGGGCGGCCGCGAGGAGCTCCCGGCCCCCGCCGGCCTCCACGACTCCCCGGACACGCACGCGGGCACCCGGCCCGGCCCCGGCGTCCGGGACGGCGCCCCCGGCCCCGTACCGCGCGCCGACACCTGGCCCGACCCGGCCACCGTCCTGCTCACCGCCCTCGGCCCGGGCCCCCGGCTCTGGGAGCGGGCCCCGGGCCACCCCGAGTCCCTGGTGGTCCGGCTCGGCACCACCGACCGCGCCGAGCTCTCCGGCGTGCCGGTCACCGTCGGACTGCGCGAGGCCGGGTCCCTCGGCCTGGCCGGCCCCGGCGACCGGCTCACCGGGCTCGCGCGCTCGGTCGTGGCCCAGCTCGCCGCCCTGCACTCCCCCTCCGACCTGGAGATCGTCCTCATCAGCGCCGACCGGAACCGCTCCCTGGAGGAGCGGCGCCGCGCCTGGGGCTGGCTCGGCTGGCTCCCCCACGTCCGGCCGGCCCACGGCCAGGACTGCCGGCTGCTCCTGGCGTACGACCGCGACCAGGCCCACGCGCGTACGGCCGAGCTGACCCGGCGGCTCGACGACGGCCCGCTCGGCCCCGGCTGGCCCAGCGCCGACCGCGCGTCCGTCGCCGAGGCCGCCGCCCGCCACGACGGACCGACGACGGTCGTCGTCGTCGACGGCGACCCCGGATCGGCGGCCCTCCGCGAGACGGTCGCGCGCCTCGCGGGCGCGGGCGCCGCGGCCGGCATCCACCTCCTGTGCCTCGCCGAGGCGCCTTCCGCCACCCCCGACTCGCCCGTGGCCGCCACGTACGAGGCCGCGTGCGCCGCGTCCCTCGCCTTCCGCGAGTGCGGGGCCGCGACGCTCCTGAGCGGTGACGTGGCGACGGCCCTGCGGCTGCTCCGAACCTCCGGCGGGCGGCTCGCGGGCCACGGCACCGTCGGCGTCGTCGACGCGGTCTCCGTCGCCTGGGCCGAGCGGTTCGGCCGGGCCCTCGCCCCGCTGCGTCCCGAGACGGCCGCGGCGCCGGGCGCCCGGGCCG